>CAWKMH010000026.1:0-13195 GCA_963850515.1 uncultured beta proteobacterium | reverse complement strand
TGCTTTGAGGATGCGATTGCCCAGCGCGATCTTGTCATACTCGTCGAGCCGGGGGTGGAGATAATCGAGGAAGTCGCGCACCAGTCGGTCCCACCCATCAGGCAGATCCTGCGCCACGCCGCCAATGCGATACCAACTCGGGTGCATGCGGCCTCCGCAAATAGCCTCGACGATATCGAATACCCGCTCCCGGTCGGTGAACATGAAAAATATCGGCGATAACGCGCCCAGATCCTGGGCCGTAATTCCCATGAACAAAGATGGCTTCGATGCGGAAAAATTAGCCATCATCACGCGTATTACCTTTACGCGCTCAGGGCACTTCGATGCCCGCCAGTTTTCTACCGCAGCACGTAAGGGAGGTCGTTCATCACCCCTCCCAGATAGTCGCACGCGGTCGGTATAGGGATGTAGGCTGTGCCAGGACTGACGCTCACCCATTTTTTCCGCGCCGCGATGAAGAAAGCCTATATCGGGCCGGCGTCGATGATTTCTTCCCCATCGAGTTGCAATACGATGCGAAAGACGCCGTGCACCGATCGGATGGTTCGGTCCCAGGTTGAGAAACATGAAATCGGTGCTTTCATGTGCACGCCGCATTCCCCACTCTTCCGGATGGAAGCGTAGCATCTCCTGCTCAGCATCCCCCTTATCCTGCGGTAACCGGAAAGGTTCCATTTCCGTGGCGCGAGCGGGATGGTCCTTATGTAGCGCGTGGCCTTTCCACCAGGGCGGCAACAGGATACGGCGCAGGTGTGGATGCCCCGTGAAAACGATGCCGAACATGTCCCATATCTCTCGCTCATACCAGTTCGCTGCAGGCCAGATGCCGGTGATGGTGGGCACCAGCAGATCGTCGGCAGAAAGCGCGAGCTTGAGACGGATGTCCGCGTTGCGCTCGAACGACAGCAAGTGATAAATCACAGTGAAATCGACTCGGCGGCTGATCGCCCCGGTGAACGCGGGTGCGCTCGTCGATGGCAGTAAGGTCATACAGCATGCGATAAGGACGCTGCGCCTCCAGTTTCAGGTAGCGCAAAACATCGCACACGCTGTTCCTCGCTACCCACTGTGTCGGCATGCCATCGCAGGTTTCCTGCGTGGCCCCGATTGCCGCGCCAAAGCGATCCTTCAATTCCGCAAGAATGCCGGGAACGTTCTGTTCCAGGACAACGCTGGATGAAGGCATGCTCAAGGTTCAAACCTCGTCGGGACTGCGCAGTACGGTCTCGCGCATTCTCCGGGTTCTGTTGATATCCCGCTGTGATAGCCGGTCCGACCGCTCGACCCCTTGCGGGCCGATGACCCAGCTCAGCGGACGCCTTTCCTTGCCAATCGCGTCCTGGAGCAGATTCAAGCCCTGCATGAATGCATCCGGACGCGGCGGACACCCTGGAACATAAATATCCACCGGGATGAACGCATCCACCCCCTGTACCACGCTGTAGATATCGTACATGCCCCCGGAATTGGCGCAGGAGCCCATCGAGATTACCCACCGCGGTTCCAGCATTTGGTCGTAAAGCCGCTGGATCACGGGCGCCATCTTCATGAATACGGTGCCGGAGATGACGATCAAGTCCGCCTGACGAGGCGAGGCGCGGATCACTTCGGCGCCGAACCGCGCAATGTCATACTTGCTGGTGAAGCTAGTGGCCATTTCCACGTAACAACACGAGAGACCGAAGTTGTAAGGCCAGACGGAATTTTTTCGGCCCCACGCGATGAGGTCTTGCAGCCGCGCCAGCAGTACACTGCGTTGCCCGTCTTCTTCAATACCATGATTACTGCGCATTACCGGCTTTTGGCGTGGCGGCTCATTGACTCAGCGGGCTCGCGGGACTCGATTGGCTCGATTGGCCCAGTTGGCTCGGTTGCCCGGTTGCTTTGCTCAGTGACCATCGCATCGTTCGATCCCCCTCTTCCCATTGGAACGATGTCCGCTGGAACCCCAGTCCAGCGCGCCCAGCATCCATAAATAAGCCAGTGCCGCGCCGAGAACACCAACGAAGATAACCACCTCGATATACCCAGCCCAGCCCAGTTCGCGAAAAGCGACCGCCCAGGCAAAGAGGAACACCGCTTCCACGTCGAAGATCACAAAGAACATTGCGATCAGATAAAACTTGGCGGACAAGCGCAATCGCGCAAAACCAACAGTGACGATACCGGACTCGAACGGCTCATCCGCCACCCTAGCCTGGTGACGTTCACCGATGACATGAGAAAGCAACAGGACTACGCCCATCAGCGCGATGACGAGAAGGAAGTAGGCTACCAGAGGCCAAACCTCAGTCAATTGTGCCGGCGTATTCAAGGATCAGGCTCCTTGGACTTCCGTCCTTCAGTTGATCCCGGCGAGACTCCAGGATGCGGAACCTTAGTCTGGTTCATCTCTTAGATGCGTTCTGTACGATAGCCAACAAACGAATCAGGCACGTCGCTTGCTCAGTCAGCCGTTGGAAGGATGATTGAGGAAACGTGGACAAGCTTCGGCGGGAATTTATTTAGCGGTTCAAGGCGAGGATGTCCCGGGAATACATAATCGGGATCAGTCCGGGAGGAGCGGGCGGGGAAATTTCTTCCCCACCTGCATTGGCGAATGCAAAACCGTATTGCGAAGGAATATGAGAAATTCTGGACAAAGGCGACTATATATTGCGGCTCTTTTTAATCAAGTCATAAGCGGTCTGTACTTCCTGAGTTTGTGCGGTAGCCACAGCAATCATATCTTCCGGGACCCCCTGTCCCATTAATTTGTCGGGGTGATACTGGCTTATCAGCTTCCGATAGGCCCGCTTTATTCCTGGTCGCTGCTTTCCTTCTTTACACCTAATGCTTTATAAGCCTCATCCAGCGCGTTGGCGGAGGTATGCGCCCCCTGCGAAGTGTGACTGGTTTAAGACCATCTCCAGCAATCGTGAAAACGCAAGCTGATCATAGCCCAGGCGAAGCGCAATACCTTTTAACAAGCTCTCCTCAGCCGCATCCATTCGCCCGTCGGACAGCGCCATGACGATAAGGTAAACCAGCAGCATCTGCTTCAGGCTATGGGTGTGTCCGCATACAGCGATAAATTCGTTCAGCTTCGGCTCAAAATCGAAATCGGACGCCGCTCCCTGCCTGAACAAGGCAATTGCGCAGCTCACGGTGTTCGGACGACATGTGCCAGCTTTTGCATGAAATCTTCAACATGAGTGATTTCATCTTGCGAAATATGGCCGTCCGCTTTGGCAAGCTTCCCCATCACAAAAAAACAGCTTCGATAAAAACCGACTGCCGATGAGCATTTGTAAACGGATTAACCGCACCGAGCCGTAAGCTATGTAACGGTCGACAATACTTCCGACGATATAGCCGAGCACTGCGCCGAAAATGCCGAAGAAGTGATAACCTAACAAAACCCCAATTATTTTAAACAACATGAAATTCCTGCCATTATTTGAAAAAATTGACTATGAAATCAATTTACCGAAACTGCCCTTGCTCAGTATCGGCAGCTAAATTCATGTTACCGCCAATCGTGCAAGCGGCGGACATATATTTCGATAATTCACCTTAATGTCACGAAGCAAACAAGGAGATAACCATGATTGAATTGCATTCGAGCCCAACGCCAAACGGCCAGAAGGTGATGATCATGCTTGAGGAAACAGGAGCCGAATGGAAGCATGTCGACGTCAATATCAGCATCGGTGAACAGTTCGAGCCCGAACATCTGAAGCTCAACCCCAATAACAAGATTCCTGCCATCGTGGATACGGACGGGCCGGGTGGTGGCCCCTACACAATGATGGAATCGGGCGCTATCCTTGTTTATCTCGCAGAGAAAACCGGAAGATTCATGCCAAAGGATGCACGCAAGTACTATGACACATTGCAATGGCTGTTTTTCCAGGTGGCGCATATCGGGCCCATGTTCGGCCAGGCTAATCACTTCAATGGCCAGGCCAAGGATAACCACTACGCCCGGGATCGCTACAACAACGAATCGCTACGTCTGTACCGCGTACTGGAAAACCGGTTGAGCAAATATCAATGGCTCGCTTCCGACGAATATACCATCGCCGATATCGCCACTTATCCGTGGTGCAAAGGGCATAAAGATCGCGGCATCGACAGTATTGCTTTTCCCAATTTCATCCGCTGGTTCGAAGCCATGGAAGCGCGCCCGGCTGTGCAGCGCAACAATGAAATGGCAACCGAAATTCGCGAACGCATGGAAAAGGCGGCGGAAAATCAGCCACACATCAACATTACGATACCAAGGATAATGCCGAGCAGCTCACTCCAGGCTACATTCCAGGAACGGCGGCAAGTTAGGGAATGCTTGCGCTTGTATTATGTATGAGTGAACCTCAGCCGATCTTGAGGAAGAGATCACAGCAGAGAATATGACGATCGGAATATTTATCGGCAAAATTTTTTCTCGCTATAGCGATATGGCAGTGCTTGATATTAATGTTAATGTCATACAAGGAAAGCCGGAAAATTTGAAGCGAGGCGCATAGCTGTACGCATCTCGGCGAAAAGAATATCAACAACGATAATTGTGGGAGCGCCGACACCCATCACTATTCAGGATAGATTAGCGCCGCCTCGGCTGGGCTATCTTGCGCTCAAGCACCAGGAAAATAGCGCTTCTTCCGGCCCTGAAACTATAAGCAAACCAACGACATGCCTGCACTGACGTTAAAACTTGTCCTGATCCCTGCCATAGTCGGCGTTGTAAGGCCCGGCGGGCAAGCCCCGAGGGGGTATGAATGCCTGGTTATTTGCCTGTCTAGCCAGCGGAAGATAATCGGCAAGCATAGCTGTTATCGCGGCACTTACCGCCATGCTTATCAGGTCGCCTCCCCCAGAACTTTGGGCAACCTGTTGTTTTGAATGCCATAGAACGGTACCTGTTTTAGTATCCTTCAACTCGTAATCCATCTCCACAACGACCGTCGAGGCGAGAACGATATATTTGCTGCTCCAATCCTTGATAGTAATAAACAGTGCCGCGTCTGCCCCGAACAATTCAAACAAACGTTGCGTATCCAGTTGGTGGATATGCCCGGCTTCAGCCAGTCCGAAATCGCGTAATACCAGATCAGTCAGGTATACCGGAAAAACGTAATAGCCTCGTTCTGCCAATGGCCTTGTGATGGTAGAGACGAAAACGGATGGTGCGCTGATTTCGGTCGTCTCGTTAAGTACCGGCACAATCACTATCGAACGTGGTTTATGTGTGTGGAAGGCCGATAGATCAATTTTCTGCTGGCTGCACGGCACAGCCGGAAAGCAGGTTCAAAGCGACACACGCAGCAATAGCCAGAATTGACTTCATGGCTGAGTTCCTTGAGTCATGGCAGCCTGTGGCTGCTGTTTTTCAGCAGAATCAGATTCCTTTTGCTTGATGCGCTCAATCAGTTTGGTCATAAAGGCGTCAGATTCCGGAAAAATGCGTTTTTCTTTTTCAAAATAGGCAATCGCTCCTTCACGATCACCCCGTTTGAACAATAAAAAGCCGTAGTCCGCATACGCGCCGGGGGGAATTCGTAAATTTTCCTGCTCGGCCTTAGTGATGGTTTCGAGCAAATAAGCATCGGCTTGTGGATGGTTTTGGCTGACATAGCGGTCATGTAGCCCATCCTCAAACCGGCCCCAATGGTAAATTGATGGCGCGCTACAACCTGCGAGGCCCATTGCGACGACCAGAACCAAAAACCTGGAATAGATCCGTTCAGGATCACTCAGGGAATAGTGATCGTTTTTCATATTTTTTACTGCCCCATCGCGCGGCGTGCATCCAGGGTTTGCGCCACGCTGTTAATCATATTGACGATTGCGGCATCAATCGCTTTTCCTTCCAGGGTTGAATCAAAACCCGTCGCACCACCGAAGCCGAAGGTGCTGCTGGATGACAAATCCGCTTCTCCCGCGAGCCTTCCTGTGTATAAAACAGTTGGCCCGTCTTGGGATCCACCAGCCTCAATACAACACGTGCCCGCGCTCGTTGAGTTTTTTGCTTGCCCACCAACCATGTATTTCCGGTGGTATCTCGCCCTAACTCGGCAACCGAACCAAGAATCAAGGCATCGACCCCTTTCAGATTTTGCTTGAACTGCTCTTTGCTGATGCCCATCAGGTCAGCTTCCGCTGCCAGCTTGCCAATGTCCTGCCGCTCGACCACGTTGAAACGTTGCGTTGCCATCAGGTGCCGGGCCAGCAGATCAGATGCCTGCTTTCCGATACGGTCACCGGAAGCATCAGTAAAAAGACCACTACCGTAAATTGATTCATTGGTGAAACGCGCGATACCGACAGTCATGCGTTCGGCGGCAGGCAAAGGCCGTGCGGCCACCCTGGGCCCAGGGTCTTTAACGCCTTCTTGCACTGTGCGGGTAGGGCTTGCACAGGCACTTAACATCAATACTGCGCATACGATCGATAATCTTGTATTCATGTAGCCTCGCCTGAATTTACGTAAACGGGATCAGTAACCAACAATCGGAATCTGTTTAAGGATCGAGATATTAACTCATACTCAGCAGTTTTAGAATTGGAGGTTCCAGGAATTTTTTTCTTCTTATCGCCTGTTGGCGTTTGCGGCATTATCAAGGCAATATTTCAGACCTTATCCGGAAGGGAGAACGGTCTGCATAACTGGGTTTATGTCATTCTTTTGTCTGCCGGTTCCCCATGCGTTAAACTCAAGCATTTTGCTGATCTGATATTTTTATGGCTCAATACGTACTCACCATGAATCGAGTGGGCAAAGTTGTCCCGCCCCGGCGCACGATTCTCAAAGATATATCCATCAGTTTCTTTCCCGGCGCAAAGATAGGGTTGCTTGGCCTGAACGGTTCCGGTAAATCAACCGTACTGAAAATCATGGCAGGCCTGGACAAGGACATCGAAGGCGAGGTGACGGCGATGCCCAACCTCAATATCGGCTATCTTCCGCAGGAACCGCAACTCAACCCCGTGCAGACTGTGCGCGACGCAGTACAGGAGGGACTGGGCGAAGTGTTCGGTGCGCAGCAGAAGCTGGAAGAGGTCTATGCGGCTTATGCCGAGCCGGACGCAGACTTCGATGCGTTGGCATCCGAACAGGTCCGGCTGGAGGCTATCCTGGCCGTCAGCGGCGGAGATGGAAGTCAACAGATGGAAATCGCCGCCGATGCGCTACGCCTGCCGGAATGGGACGCCATTATCGGAAATCTTTCCGGCGGCGAGAAACGCAGGGTAGCCTTGTGCAAACTTTTACTATCCAAGCCCGACATGTTGCTATTGGACGAGCCCACCAACCATCTGGATGCCGAATCAGTGGAATGGCTGGAGCAATTCCTTACCCGGTTTCCCGGCACTGTCGTGGCAGTCACGCATGACCGCTACTTCCTCGATAACGCCGCGGAGTGGATACTGGAACTGGACCGTGGCCATGGTATCCCCTGGAAGGGCAACTACAGCTCGTGGCTGGAGCAGAAAGAAAACCGTCTGAAGCAGGAGGAATCGACCGAGTCTGCTCGTCAGAAAGCGCTGAAAAAAGAACTTGAGTGGGTTAGGCAGAATCCCAAAGGGCGTCAGTCGAAATCCAAGGCCCGTATTGCCCGCTTCGATGAGCTCAACTCCCAGGAATACCAGAAGCGCAACGAAACACAGGAGATATTCATTCCCGTTGCGGACAGGCTCGGTAATGAAGTCATCGAGTTAAAGGGAGTATCCAAAGCTTATGGAGACAGGCTGCTGATCGACAACCTGAGCTTTAAAGTGCCGCCGGGAGCCATTGTCGGGATTATCGGACCCAACGGGGCGGGGAAATCCACCTTGTTTCGCATGATTACGGGAAGGGAGCAGCCGGACTCGGGAGAATTAACGATTGGCACAACCGTCAAGATCGCGCATGTGGATCAATCGCGTGACGCCCTCGAAAGCGGCAAAACCGTATTCGATACCATTTCAGACGGCCATGATATCCTCACCGTCGGCAGGTATGAAACGCCTGCTCGCGCCTATCTGGGGCGTTTCAATTTCAAAGGGGCGGACCAGCAGAAGAACGTCGGCAATCTTTCAGGTGGCGAGCGCGGCAGGCTCCATTTGGCCAAAATGCTCATCTCAGGTGGCAATGTCCTGTTACTGGATGAGCCTTCCAACGACCTGGACGTGGAAACGTTGCGGGCATTGGAAGATGCATTGCTGGAGTTTGCCGGGTGTGTGCTGGTCATCTCGCATGACCGCTGGTTTCTCGACCGTATCGCAACCCACATCCTGTCGTTCGAAGGCAATTCGCAGGTTGCATTCTTCAGCGGCAATTACCAGGAATACGAAGCCGACAAGCGGAAGCGCCTTGGTGAAGAAGGCGCAAAGCCTAAACGGATCAGGTACAAGCCGATTAATCGGTAATGAATTATGGTGAGTTCATTTGAGCAGGGAAATCTCTATGGGGTAAAGGAAAGCGGAGGAGTTGCAAAGGGAGGCAGCCAGGACGCAAGTCTGGAACAGATCAGGACTGCATTGCATTACAAGCAATATGGCAAGGATCAGCAACCGGCCGAACGGCGCATTTAGCCGGACAGAGGAAGCTGCCCGGCTAAAGGCGTTGGGTTATGGCGCCATCCGAAGCCCGCTCCTCCTTGGGATTCTCCGCGAAATAAGGAAAAAAGAGACGCTTTTCCCGGAAAACCCATAGTTGGAGTGACTTGCATTTAGAAATGGTGCGACCAGCATTGTTTTCAAATGCAGATGGCTGCGAATACCGTGCATATAGTCCGAGAGGAACGAGTGATTATTTTGGAAAGCTATATTTTAAGGCTTGAGACCAGTAACTACACTATAGTAACCAAAGGCTGGACGCACCTCGATATCACGAAATCCTGCATCGCTCAGCATGGCGGACAGTTCCGTGGAGGAGTAGGATTTTCCCTCGGTCCAACCCATCATGAGCATGCTGAATGCAGCCGCAGCGAAAGGACCGGATTTGTCCTCGTTATAGAGCATTCCATGGATGATGATGCGTCCCGCGGACGGGAGAGCATTGAAACTCTTCGCGGTAAGAAAGCTGCACTTCTCAGGTGGCCAGTCATTATAAACAGTGGAATAAAAGTGAAGGTCGGCTGCCGGCATTTCATCACGCCACATGTCTCCTTCGCATGTCCTGATTCGATCTTGCATGCCATGCTGGGCAATGAATTCTTTTGCAATCTCGCATACCATGGGAAAATCGAAAACGATAGCTTGTAAATTACTCCACTTTGATACGGCTCCAATCGAATGGGCGCCCGAACTTCCACCAATGTCGAGCATGATATGGTGAGCGGAGAGATCGAGCACCTCCGGCCAGTAGAAAGCCGATTTGATGCTCATACTGTACATGCTGCGCGTGAATCTTCGTACGAGTTTGGCCTGCACCTCTTCGGGACGGTAAATACCCGTCCCGCCATAAACCTGGGGCTCATCTGTGCGAATTGCCTTTTCCAGGCTTTTAAATGAATGTACCTGATCGTTTTCGATCATCAGATCCCACATGAAGCCGAAATAGCTCGGATTTTTCTTTAGCAGATAGTGTTCAGCGACTGCGGTCAACGAATAATGTTCCTCTTTTACCGACAGGAACCCCAGCGCTGTTGCTGTGGTCAGAATAGCTTCGGCAGGGCGCGCTTTGATGTTCAGCCTCTCGCAGATGACGGGTAGCGAAAGTTCGCCGTCTTCCAGTAGAGAAAAGACGCCGAGCTTATGCGCAAGAAGCAGCGCTGGATAGCCATAAATTCCGAGAATAACATCCCATAGTTTTCTATCGTCCGGTGCCTGCGGTTGCTGTGCTTCTGTAGAAACTTCATCTGTCATAAGTAAATCCTCGCGCCGATTGATCGGAATGCCGAAACTATTATCTACCCACGACAATGGCGAGCGTAAAAGATTTTTCTGCTCCGACCGCAAGTCGCATTCTAAAAGTTGCAAGCAGGTGTCTGTCAGAGTCGAGCGGCTTTGGCGGGTTTGCCGCTTTCAACTAGACGTTTTATATTTTCTACCGTTTGGACTGCACCCTCCTGAATCGCGCTCCGGACCAGTTGCTCAAAAGGTCGCATGAATACTTTGAGTTCAAGTAGTTCAAAAGTAAAACTCAATTCCGTTACATCTTCCCTGCTTTTGGGTTGTAGTTCGTAAAGGCAGCGATAAGGTTCAACAACGCCCGCAAAAGCCAGTCGCCTCGAAGGTTCATAAATCGTAATCCGAAATTTCGATTCCGAGCGTTGGCCGTGATCTACGCGTACCTGCCTTGCTATGGTTCCTGACTTTACGGGCCCATCAGTGAGGCATTCAAGTTCCTGTACTTCCGGCGACCATCTGGGATAGTTATGAAATAAATCGTCGCCAATAAATTTGAAGACTTCAGCAGCGGATAACTTGACCAGAATGCTCTTCTTGCCGACCACTGGATCAGCGGGGCCTAGATTGAACATGGAGCCTAAATTAAACATTTATATAACTCCTGCTCAGATTGAAGATCCGCACGAGCAATAGAAATTGGTCGCTACTGATAATTCTCAACGGTAGAATCTTCCTGAAAAAATACCAGGTTGATTGTCGCGCTTAAAAGCGCTAATTGTCGCTCTTAGTCGTCCCATAAGCAACGGAATTGTGGTTTGTAGAATTCACCGCTACTTGAAACGCATATAGCCAGAGAGTTCTATCCGCTGATTCTGGTCGATTTTGGCAGACGCTGAGTGTGGCGCATGTACTCAGATACTGAAGCGGAATTCATCGTATCCGCTGGTTGGAAACCTTCTTGCGCCAGCGTCAATGCTGCGGGATACCACACACCCCTTGTTGATGCATCAGCCGCGCCACGATGGCGACCGACGGCTCGCTTTCATAGCGCAGCTCCTGCAAAATACACGCGAATCTGGCTTGCTGGCTGAGTACGGCTCTAACTGGTTGTACCGCTTTCCGCTTGAATTCCATAGCGTATTTTTCTTAGTATTGCCATGACGCATCCCCGACATCAGCCTGTTTAGATGTGTCTGTGAAGTCGGGGTAAAACCTGGTAGCCGATCCCTGGAGTCAGCCTTTACCTCCACCGTTAATAGTGGCCTGGAAGCTTGGGACCCGTGCCGCTATTTCCTTCATCGTCGTCATACCTTTCCGTCCCGTCAGTGCTGTATCTTGAGTTGTCACGGTCCGTGCTGGTGCGGGTCGAACTCCGATCTTTTTTATTCCATCTCTCCTTGATACTTTTGTCCTGGTTGGCATCCGAGTCCCTCACGGCTGCGGAATCCCCGGGCCCTATCTCATCTGGCATATCATGCTTCACCGGACGCCGCAGCGTGGACCATTTCGGTTCCAGCTACGCTGAAAACCAACGCACTCGCCAACGTCAATAACTTAGCTCTCAATTTTGTAGAAAATTTCATGGCCGCATCCTTTATCAACTCAGCAATATTGCTGCGATTTAAATTTATGTGAATTTTCCGCAGGATTCGGTGCGCTAACGCACCAACTATCAGTCAGCCCTCAATAAAAAAGATAGCAGGCCCGACAGGCGGAGATGCGGCCTTCACAGTTTCAGGGGAAAATACAACTGATATGCGATAAGCAAATTAGCGATCTATCCAGCTCAGCGAGGCCATATGTCAGGCGTTTTGACATGCTCGGGACGAAACCCGATACCGATCAATCGGGCGGGAAGCCATTGCAGCAAGGGGAAGCGTGCGAGTAGACGGAAAAAAAATGGGGGCGAAAAAGAATCACCGCCACTTAATTCTGACTAATGATCTGTTTCTGGAGAAAGAGCTGCAATCGCTGTGTCATCCGCGTTGGCCATGCGCGACGCCGCTGAATCCGCCGCAGCGCCGCAATAGTGGGTCTATCCTCCCGTAAGGGCACAGCCAGTGCATTCGATGCGGCAATTGCATCCTGAATTGCCAGGTTGATTCCGACACCGCCGATGGGGGACATCGCATGTGCTGCATCACCAATGCAGAGAAGGCCCGGGGAATACCATTGCCGCAGCCGATGACCTGAACAGTCAACAGCTTGATCGCTTCCCAGTCTTGCAGTTCACCGACGCGTTCAGCCACAAACGGGGCCAGCTCCGCAATGGTGTCGCGTAATGGCGGCAACCCACGCTCGCGAATTTGCGCATCCGAGCCTTTCGGGATCACGAAACCGCATTGCCAGTAAGCATCCCGGTTCAGCATGACAAAAATCCTGCCCGCATCGAAACGTCCGACAGGGTCTTCAGGATCACCGGCGCGACGCGACAGCTGAAACCACAATACATCCATAGGCGCCCCATACACGATCCCCTTCAGTCCGGCACGCGCACGCACAGTGGAATGACGGCCATCCGCTCCAACGATAAGGCTCGCATATACGTTCAACGGACCTCCCGGTGTTACGGCCCGCAACCCGACGATACGTCCTTCCTGCTCGATGAGCCCAGTCACTTCAGCATTCATTCGCAAGCTGAACGTCGGATACCGGGCTGCGCGTTCAGCAAGAAAACTCAGGAAATCCCACTGCGGCATAAAAACGATAAAGGGACATCGAGTTTGCAAATACCCGAAGTCAGCCACTGTCAACGCAAGAGCGCCAAACCGGCCATTGACTCGATGTGCTTTTTGATGCGGCAACTCCAGTAGCGCTTCGAGAAATCCAAGCTCATGCATGACTTCCAATGTGGATGGATGGATGGTATCCCCCCGAAAATCCCGCAGAAATCCGCATGCTTTTCCAGAACCAATACCTCGACACCGGCGCGAGCCAATAGCAGCCCCAGCATGATGCCAGCCGGACCACCACCCGCAATACAACACCAACCGCTACCGTATCCATTTTTTTCCAGGACAATTAAGGAATAAGAAAGGCTACGCTTGAATTCAGGATTTAACAAATGATCCTAAATCCGGCAGTTGGAAGGGGTGGAGTGAACAGTTTTTGCGGTGCAGAGCAAGGCCAACGACGCGGAATGCGACCGCGCAGGGCGGAGCAGTGCCTTCCGCAGGAAGGTGGGACCCCGAAGCGGGATGCGGGCACCCCATGCGCGTAGAACGCGATCGCGCATCCCCCTGCGCTGCCGATCCCCGCTTCGCGGGATCCCTCGTGCGACGCTTGGGGGCGCCATTCCCTTCCAAGGAGTTGCAACGCCGCGCTGTCCCGCAAAAACTTTTCAATACGCCCCTTTTTTCAACTGCCGGACTTAGGATAA
>CAWKMH010000025.1:0-18234 GCA_963850515.1 uncultured beta proteobacterium | reverse complement strand
GCCAGGTATCGTTGGCGCCGGTTTCAAGTAATCCGGTTACTTTTCCCAGTTCTTCACTCTGAAGGTTAACAACTTCAAGCCCGATCAGATCCGACCAGTAATAGCCATCTTTACCGCTTTCTGATAAGACCGGTAACTGACTGCGAGGAATCGCAACCTGCAGGCCCTTCAATTGCGTTGCGGCAGTACGGTCGGCGTATTGCTCAAGCAACGCGGTCAATAGCTTCCCGTGAACCCCGCATCCGCTAACCTTTACCTTGCGCCATTCACCGTCGCCCCTACCCAGCCACCAAACCGCGATAGTCACGCCAACCCATCTAGATATTCGGTATAGGGAAAAACCTTGATCCCGCCCGATATACCGAAGGGGCCAATAATATGCCCCATCACCACCATCGGCTCGGCTGTTTGCCCGGTTCAGCTTCCTTCGGCTTTTTGTTTCGCACCAAACTGCCTGACCAGCCTTGTCACGGTGTCCGATAACTGTGCGCCCTGTGACCGCCAATAAGTGACGCGATCCAGTTGAACACGCAATGCTTCTTCGCCCTCAGCCGCCCTGGGATTATAAAAACCAATGCGCTCGATGAATTTTCCATCACGGGCATTGCGGGAATCCGCTACTACCATGTTGAAAAACGGGCGTTTCTTGGCACCGCCTCGCGCCAGTCGAATAATGACCATGTATATTGCCTATGGAGGTCCGAAACCGAAAAGGGTGTGATTTTACGGTAATTTTTGCCCTGTTAGCAAGTAATATACCGCCAGAAAGGAGATTGAAGGCTGGAGCCGAATAGATTACCACATGCTGATCGGTTAAGCCAGCCACCGTAGAGGTCTAGCCCGTTTCAGCGTTTCACATGTTATAAGGCGGTCTCTTTCATTAAGAAGCAGCGGAAATCGCTATCAATGATCTGCCATGGCCGCCTGGCGGCATTGGTGTGGCTTAAGCAGGGAAAAACAGAGAATTTATTCAGCAGTTTCCCTTACCCTTAATGCGCCGTTCCCAATTTGGGCCAACTCCCACTTCGACGAGCAGGGCACATCGAGCTCCGCCACGCTGCCCATCAAGCCGCGGCAGTTCATCGTCGCATCGTTTCGATTTCATCATCCGGCACTTCCAGCACCAGTTCGTCGTGCACCTGCATGATCAGTCTTGCTGCGCAGACTTGCTCGCGTTCCAGCCAGCCATGCACCGCGATCATGGCAGCTTGATGATGTCGGCCGCAGTGCCTTGCATCGGCGCATTGATCGCGGCACGTTCCGCCGCCTGCCTGCGATTGCCGTTGGAACTATTGATCTCCGGCACCATAGTCTACGGCCGAATACGGTTTCGACATACCCGCTCTTCCCTGGCGGTTTCTCTGGTCCGCTGCATATATTTCGCGACCCCCGGATAACGGGCAAAGTAACTGTCCATATACAGCCCGGGCGGCCGCGCGTTCAATGCCGAGTTGCGAGGCAAGGCCGAATTCGGACATGCCGTATATCAGGCCGAAATTGATGATTTTTGCATAGCGCCGCTGTTCGTTGTTCACCGCTTCCAGCGGGACGCCGAACACTTCTCGCAGCGGTGGCGCGATGGATGTCCTCGCCCTCGGCGAATGCTTGAGCAATTCTCGCATCCTGCGATATATGCGCCATGATGCGTAGCTCGATCTGCGAATAATCGGCAGAGACGATGCTATGCCCCGGCGATGCGATAAATGCTTCGCGAATGCGACGGCCTTCGGCTGTACGCACGGGGATATTCTGCAGGTTGGGTTCATTGCTGGCGAGCCGCCCGGTCACCGCTACCGCCTGCGCATAATTGGTATGCACCCGCCCGGTAGCGGCATCCACCATGCGTGGCAGCTTGTCGGTATAGGTAGACTTAAGCTTGGCAAGGCCGCGGTAATCGAGCAGGATTTTTGGCAGCGGATAATCCAGGGCAAGCCGTTGCAGCACTTCTTCGTCGGTGGACGGCGCGCCGCCCGGTGTTTTTTTAATGACAGGCAACTTGAGCTTGTTGAACAGGATTTCCTGGATCTGCTTCGGTGAATTCAGATTGAACGGCTGCCCGGCGATTGCATGCGCTGCGTTCTCCAGTCGCCAGCATTTTCTCGCCGAGTTCGCGGCTTTGGATTTCCAGCAACTTTCAAGTCCAGCAGTACGCCGTTGCGCTCCATTTCAAACAGTATCGTCCAGTACGCCGGCATTTCAAGCGTGCGATAAATATAATCGAGCTTTGCATCCGCCGCAATTTCCGGGTACAGGTGCTGATGCAGTTGCAGCGTGATGTCCGCATCTTCCGCCGCATATTGCGTCGCACGTTCGATATCCACCTGATCAAAACCTATACGCCCGGCTCCCTTGCCGGTGAGTTCGTCATAACTGATGGTTTTGGCGCCAAGATGCCGCAATGCAAGATTATCCATATCATGCGGACGGTGGGATTCCAGCACATAGGACTGAAGCAGCGTGTCATGGACGATACCGTTCAAGGCAATGCCATGATTGGCAAAAATGTGCTTGTCGTACTTGAGATTCTGCCCCACTTTTGATTTGGCGGGATTCGTCCAGCCAGGGTCTGAGCTTATCGAGGACAAGATCGATGCGGCAGTTGCTGCGGGGCACCCGCATACCGGTGCGCCAAGCGGCAGATAAGCGCGCCTGATGAGGCTCAACGGAAAATGCGATGCCGACGAGTTGCGCCTGCATCGGGTCCAGCCCGGTAGTTTCGGTATCCAGTGAAACCAGCGGCGCAGCATTGATACGCATGATCCATTCATCCAGTTGGGCCGGCGTAACAATGGTCTGGTAGTCCACCGGCACCCGTTCGGCGCGTACCTCATCCCCACCCGCTGACGGATAGTCCGGTCAGGGAAAGGGAAAACCCCCTCCCTTTTCTCCTGAACCCGCGTCCTGCGCAACTCCCGCAACCAGGTTTTAAAGTCCAGCCGCTCATACAGTTCTGCCAATTTTTCGGTATCCTGCGGCTGCAGCCCAAGATCATGCAGGCCGACGGGTAATGCGACGTCGCACTTGATAGCCAGGAGTTCGCGCGATCTGACTCAACCAGTCGAGCGCACCGCGCAAATTTTCGCCGACCACACCGCCGATTTCATCGGCATGGGCGACAATATTGTCCAGCGTACCATATTGGGTGAGCCATTTTACCGCGGTTTTAGGGCCGACCTTTTCTACGCCCGGAATGTTGTCCGATGTGTCACCCACCAATGCCAGATAATCGAGCATGCGCGCCGGCGTCACGCCGAACCTTGCCAGCACGGCCGCTTCATCGAGCGTTTCGTTGCTCATGGTATTGACCAGCGTTACCTGCTGATTCACAAGCTGCGCAATATCCTTGTCGCCGGTAGAAATTATGCAACGCATATTTTCCCGCTCAGCCTGTTTAGCCAGCGTAGCCGATCACATCATCCGCTTCCACCCCTTCCACGATCAGCATCGGCCATCCCATGGCATTGATGCACTCATATAGCGGCGCTATCTGGGCAACGAGATCGTCCGGCATGGGCGGGCGATGCGATTTATATTGCGCGTAAAGATCGTCACGAAAAGTCTTGCCTTTTGCATCAAATACGCACGCGCTATAATGGGCCTCGTAATCCTTGTGAAGGCGGCGCAACATATTGATCACGCCATAAATCGCCCCGGTCGGCTCGTTATTGCGGTTGCGGAAATCTGGTAACGCATGGAAAGCGCGATATAGGTAGGATGAACCGTCAACCAGCAGTAATGTTTTCATCTAACTCCAAAGGTTTTTGCCGATGAGCCCGAAAGACAAACTAGCCCGTACCATGACAAACGAATTTCGGGAAAAAACCTGGTCGGCGAGCGAATCGTGGCGCGTGTTCAGAATTATGGCAGAATTTGTCGAAGCTACGGAACGCTTGAGTTCGATCAGGCCCGCAGTCAGTATTTTCGGCAGTGCGCGTACGCTTCCTGATCATCCATACTATAAATTAACCGAGCAGATCGCCCGGCAATTGTCCGATGCGGGTTTTCCGTAATTTCCGGCGGTGGACCCGGTATCATGGAAGCGGCCAACAAGGGTGCTTATTTTGGTACATCGCCCAGTATCGGCCTGAATATCCAGCTCCCCCATGAACAGCATCGCAATATCTACCAGGACGTCAGCCAGACTTTTCGTCATTTTTTTGCGCGCAAATATATGTTTGTCAAATTCGCCACGGCCTACGTCGTGCTTACCGGGCGGATTTGGCACGCTGGATGAACTGATGGAAGCGCTTACGCTGGTTCAGACCGGCAAGACCCGGAAAATGCCTATTATCCTGGTTTGTTCGGATTTTTGGCGCGGCATGATTGATTGGCTCCAGCAAGTGCTTGTCTCGGAAGGCATGATCGCGTCCGGAAGATATGAACCTGATACAGATGATCGATGAGCCGGGCGAAGTGGTCGAATGCCATATTCAAATATTATGAAACCCGAGGTTTCGAGCCTTCCGCAGCCGAGCGCGAAGTCCAACTCAATCTGTAATGGCGGGTCATTTCAGATAGAATGACATATTGACCCTGACCCTGCCGGGAGGCGCCATGCGTCGTATAGTTGTTGCATTGTTATTGATTTCTGCACTACCCGCAGCAGCGCAATCCAATCAGCCCAAGGATCTGCGGCCCTTGCCCGAGGTTCCGGAACCACCAGAATTACCTTTGCCTTCACCGGGTGCGGACGATGAGGACGCCTCGCTGGAACCGCAGGTTACGATCACCAAGCGCGGAGAGGACCAGATCGAGGAATATCGGATCAATGGCCGCCTCTACATGATCAAGGTGACGCCCCGCATTGGCCTGCCGTATTATCTGATGGACAATCGTGGAGACGGAACATTTGCTGCCCATGACACCGGCGGCCTTGACCAGCGCATTCGTCCTCCGATGTGGGTAATACGCGAGTTTTGACCTTTGATTAAAGGCAGCGAGATTCTTCTTCCTGTTGCTGCCTGGCTTTTTCGTCCTGTTGCTCTTAGCCTTCTTTGCTCCCGTTCATGTCCGTCTATACCACTGTCACGCAGCATCAGCTTTCCGTCTGGCTGAAAAACTACTCTCTCGGCTCACTGATCGATCTGCAGGGCATCTCCTCGGGTATCGAAAACACCAATTATTTCGTCACGACCAATCACGGCAAGTACGTTCTCACCCTGTTTGAAAAGCTAAGCTCTTCCGATTTGCCCTATTACCTGAACCTGATGGCCTACCTGTCACGCCATGGCATTCCTTGCCCCAGCCCAATCGCTGATCTCGACAATAAATTTCTTGGCGAACTCAACGGTAAACCGGCGAGCATCGTCACCTGCCTGCACGGAAAATCGCAGGAACATCCGACTATCCTGCACTGCGCCGAAGTCGGCGAACTCCTGGCAAGCATGCATTTATCCGGCCTTTCCTATCCCGAGAAAATGGAGAACTCGCGCGGACCGAAATGGTGGAAGGCCACGGCGCCTGATGTCATGCCATTTCTTACCGCGGAGGATGCGAAAGTTCTTCGGGAAGAATTGCGTTTTCAGTCGTTGTATCGTTTTGAAAACCTTCCTCGCGGCGTGATTCATGCAGATCTGTTTCGCGACAATGTTCTGTTCAACGACAACGCGATGGGCGGCGTGATCGATTTCTATTTCGCTTGCAACGATGTCTTGCTGTACGATCTCGCCATTGCCGCCAACGACTGGTGCCTGAACGAAAATGGCGAACTGGACGCGGCACGTACATTGTCTTTACTCCAGGCGTATCACCGCACCCGCCCGCTGACTGTCAACGAACGCGACGCCTGGCCGGTGATGCTGCGTGCCGCGGCTTTGCGCTTCTGGTTATCGCGGCTCCAGGATTATCATTTGCCGCGCATGGGCGAACTCACTCATGTCAAAGACCCTGCCCACTTCATGCATATACTGAAGAACCATGCGTCATCCCACGCCAAACTGACGCCGGTTTGGGTTTGAGTATAAAACTGCGGTTACGCTTTGCGGCGGGCACAGCCCTATCGGAGATAAAAAATGCAAGTCAGGCAAGTCGATGCGAAACAGGGATGGCAGTGGATAATGACTGGCTTTTTTTTGTTCCGCAGAGCTCCTCTGGTATGGATTATCCTGTGCGCCACCTTGCTGCTGATCGCTGCCACACTGGCGCTTATTCCGATAGCAGGACAATTTATTTTCACTTTGCTCTCGCCGGTATTCCTGGCAGGCGTGATGATAGGATGCAAAACACTGGAACGAGGGCGGCCGACTGGAGATTACCCACTTGCTGGCAGGCTTTCGCGGCACTGCATCTCCGTTGATTACGATAGGGGGAATCTATCTGGTAGGGCAAGTGCTGATTGTTGGGGTGTTCATGCTGGTCGGAGGCGACGTACTGATGGGTTTGTTGCTGGAGGGGAAAAGGGTCGATGAAAATGAGTTGCAGAATGTATCAGGCGATATGCTCTCCGCATCCCTGGTGGCGCTCGTGTTGACCATTCCGCTTTTGATGGCTGTCTGGTTCGCGCCACTGCTGGTGAAATTCGGCAATATGCAGGCGTTGGACGCAATGCGATCCAGCTTTATTGCCTGCCTGAAAAATATCGTTCCACTCCAGGTTTACGTCATTACGCTGGTAGTCGTCATGACGATACTGATGATGCTGGTAAGCGGCCTGCTAGGCCCTTCGCTAATAGTACAGCTGGCAGTAATCACGGCCATGTCGCCGACCTTGTTCGCTTCCATTTTTGCAAGTTACCGCGACATTTTCCAGGATTCGGCGGAAGCCGCGTAACAATTCCTCAAAACAATTCTTCAAAAGCTCCCGATCCATCCCGGCTTCATGCACCGACCAGCTTGGCATACTCCAGCAATAACCACTTTGTGCCAGCACGGCCAAACTTGACCTCGACACGAGCGTCTGCGCCGCTTCCTTCGCAATTGACGATTACACCCGCGCCAAACTTGGCATGCACAACATTCTGTCCTACTCGCCAGGGCGATGCCGGCGAGTCGTGCCTCACGGGCTGCTGGATTGCCTTGCCATACCCATGGCCGTAATCCCCGGGGCCCGATTCCTGATTTCGGATTCCTGCCTTCTGCAGCGGCTGTAACCACTTCAGCAAGCTATCCGGAATTTCCTGCAAAAACCGCGAAGGAATGTTATAGCGGGTCTGGCCATGAAGCATGCGGCTTTGGGCGAAACTCAAATACAACCTTCGCCGGGCCCGGGTTAACGCGACATACATCAACCGCCGTTCCTCTTCCAGGCCGGCTGCTTCGTTACGACTGTTATCATGTGGAAACAGGCCTTCTTCCAGTCCGCTCAGAAACACGCTGTGAAACTCAAGACCCTTGGCCGAATGCACCGTCATCAACTGCAGCGCATCCTCACCACCGCCAGCCTGATGCTCGCCCGCTTCCAGCGACGCATGGGCAAGAAATACCGTGAGGCTATCATCCTCCGCCTCATGTACGAAGCTGGCGGCAGCGGTGACCAATTCATTCAAGTTTTCCAGCCGGTCGGCTCCCTCGCGTTCGGCACGATAATGCGCCACCAACCCACTATGCTCCAGAACGTGTTCCACCACCTCCGGTAGCGGTAACTTCTCGCATACCTGGCGCATCGATTCGATCATCGCGACAAAACCGCCAATTCCTTTCTTTGACTTCTCCGATCCCTTACCGCTCTCGGACCTGGCAGGGGTTTTATCTTCCGCCTCCGGTAATGGAAAGCGCTCCACCTCCGCATTTCTCGATCATTGCTTCCCAAAGGCTTCCTCCTTGCCGCTTGGCTTCGTCCTGTAACTGTTCCAGACTTCGCATACCGATACCGCGCGCAGGAAAGTTTACAATCCTCAGCAGCGCATTGTCGTCGCCGAGGTTGACCAATAGCCGAAGATACGCCAGGGCATGCTTGATTTCCTGCCGTTCGAAAAAACGCATTCCGCCATAGACCCGATACGGCAACGAGGCATTGAATAAAGCATGCTCCAGCACCCGCGATTGCGCATTGGAACGGTAGAGCAATGCCATCTGGGACAGCGCCACGCCTTCCGCACGTAGCGATTTTGCTTCACCCACGATGAATGCAGCCTCATCAAAATCGGTCGGCGCGTTATACACGCGTATCGGTTCGCCATGGCCCTCGGAGGTCCAGAGATTCTTGCCGAGCCGACCGCTATTGTTGCGTATCAGCGTGTTGGCGGCATCCAGTATATTGCCGTGCGAGCGATAGTTCTGCTCCAGCTTGATGATTTTCGAAATACGAAAGTCGCTTTCAAACTCCTTCATATTGCCGGTGTTCGCGCCACGAAATGCATAGATACTCTGATCGTCATCTCCAACGGCAAATACAGCAGCCTGTTCGCCGGCGAGCAGCCTTAGCCATTTGTATTGCAGACGGCTCGTGTCCTGAAATTCATCCACTAGAATATGGCGGAAGCGGCTACGATAATGTTCGCGAATGATTTCATTCCGGCTCAGCAGCTCATAACTGCGCAGCAGCAGCTCAGCAAAGTCAACCACGCCTTCCTTATTGCATTGCTGCTCGTAGAAAAGGTAAAACTCAACCGCCTTACGCGCGAAATCGTCATAGGTTTCAACCTGCGATGCTCTCAACCCTTCGTCTTTTGCGTTGTTGATGAACCATTGGACCTGCCGCGGCGGAAATTTTTCGTCATCCGCGCCCAGATTCTTCAGGATGCGCTTGATTACCGCCAGCTGATCAGCGGAATCCAGAATCTGAAAAGCCTGCGGCAATCCGGCATCCTGATGATGGGCGCGAAGCATGCGATTGCACAGGCCGTGGAACGTGCCTATCCACATACCACGCGTATTGATCGGCAGCATTGAAGAAATGCGGGTGAGCATTTCCTTCGCCGCCTTGTTGGTGAAAGTGACGGCCAGTATGCCGTGAGGACTCACTTGGCTGGACTGGATTAAATAGACAATGCGGGTAGTGAGTACCCGTGTCTTGCCGCTACCCGCACCCGCCAGCACCAATGCCGACTGATGCGGCAAAGTGACCGCTTCGCGTTGTTCAGGATTCAGTGCGGAAAGAGAAGGAGAAGGCATTATGGAAAGGGTTTCCGGTCAGATATTCCGGAATAATCTTGAATCCCGAAATTGGGCAAAGGCTCAGTGTGCAGTGCGGGCACGATGAGTCCTGTATAACTTGACGATAACTGCTGGGCTCGGGGTTATCCGGCGTTTATGCAATTTGTGGAGCAGTCGAGGCAAAAAGAAGAAAATATGGCGCCGCTATAAATTCCAGCTTCGCAGCATTATGTAGCGCTATCAGTGTGAAAACAACAGGCAATCCATTAAATGAGCCGTTGAAGCGGGGCTTTATAGGGCGCCCTTATCGATAATATTACATGACTATTTGCTTCGGCTTTTCCTCACCAGATCCAGAATAAGCGGCGTTAGAACCAATTCTATCGCCAAACCCATTTTACCCCCCGGCACTACAATTGTGTTCGGACGAGACATGAATGAGTTGTGAATCATCGAAAGCAGGTACGGAAAATCGACGTTCTTGGGGTCGCGGAATCGAATCACGACAAAACTTTCGTCCAGGGTAGGTATATCCCGAGCAATAAAAGGATTGGACGTGTCCACCGTCGGTACACGCTGAAAGTTGATATGCGAACGTGAAAATTGCGGCGTAATGTAATGCACATAATCATGCATGCGACGAAGAATGGTGTGGGTTACCGCCTCTGCCGAATACCCCCGCGCATTCATGTCGCGATGGATTTTCTGTATCCATTCCAGATTGACAATGGGCGTAACACCTACCAGCAGATCGACATATTGCGTAACGTCGACGCTATCGCTTTTCACCCCGCCATGCAAGCCTTCGTAAAATAACAGATCGGAACCGGGCTTTATCGGTGACCATGGGGTAAAGGTGCCCGCTTTCTGCTGGTATGGCGCAGCTTCTTCATCATTGTGCAGGTACAAGCGAATCTTGGCCGCTGCCGCTCTCGCCATATTCCTTGAATAGAGCTTCGAGCTTCTCGAACTCGTTAGCTTCGGGACCGAAATGGCTGATGGCATGACCGCCATCTTTCTCCGAATCAGCTACGGCGTTTTTCATTCCCTCGCGATCGTAGCGATGGAAGCTATCGCCTTCTACCACCGCAGCAGTCAGTGTCTCGCGCCGAAATATATGCTCGAAACTATTCTTGACCGTCGACGTACCGGCGCCGGACGACCCGGTAACGGCGATGACGGGGTGCTTTTGTGACATACAGACTTTCTCCTCAGGATAATAAGATGTTATAGGGCGTGCGTCAGTGGTTTCGCTGATTTCAGCAAATCTCGAGCAGCGTAATGATAACTGTTTTTTTAATAATTTTGGTGGCAACGGTTGAGGATAAAGTCATTTCACGCTTGCTTGTAGGCAAATAGCTTGCGGACAATCTGTTTTTTCCTATAGGGAAAATTCCTGGGAAATACTCAAGTTTGACATTCGCGGGTCTCTGGCATAGAATGCGCCGCTTTACTGAAATAAGCAGGGGTAGGTTTTGTGAAAACCTTTTCAGCCAAACCACATGAAGTAATCCGCGACTGGTTTGTGATCGATGCGGCCGACAAGGTGCTGGGACGTCTCGCGGCAGAGATCGCCCATCGTTTGCGCGGCAAACATAAGCCCATTTTCACTCCTCATGTGGATACCGGCGATTTTATTGTTGTCATCAATGTCGATAAGCTACGCGTCACCGGCAATAAAGCGGAAAACAAGACTTATTATCGTCACAGCGGTTACCCTGGCGGCATTTACGAAACAAGTTTCGCGAAAATGCATGCACGTTTCCCGGGTCGTCCCCTGGAAAAGGCAGTCAAGGGTATGCTGCCGAAAGGTCCGCTCGGGTACGCAATGCTAAAGAAACTTAAAATCTATGCGGGTGCTTCCCACCCGCACGCGGCGCAACAACCGCGACAACTCGAAGTCAGGGCTTGATATCATGAGCACAACCTATAGTTACGGTACCGGCCGCCGGAAAAGTGCGGTGGCGCGGGTATTCATCAAACCTGGAAAGGGGTTGATCACGGTCAACGACAAACCGGTTGACGAATTTTTTTCCCGTGAAACCGGGCGCATGGTCGTCCGTCAACCACTTGAACTGACGGGAAATCTGACGAGTTTTGACATCATGGTCAATATCCACGGGGGCGGTGAATCGGGTCAGGCAGGCGCGGTGCGACATGGTATTACCCGCGCATTAATTGATTTTGACTCGACGCTTAAACCTGTATTGAGCAGCGCCGGACTTGTCACACGTGATGCACGTGAAGTGGAACGAAAGAAAGTGGGTTTTCGCAAGGCACGCCGGCGCAAGCAATTTTCGAAGAGATAAGCGTTGTACGATGCTATACAAAAAGCCGCCCGCTTCTGGCGGCTTTTTTATTTGTTGCTTATAATCAATCGATGAGATTCACCTCCCCTGCCAAGATAAATAATCGGACAAAGCTTCAAAATCCCACATTCGAGATTATGGGCAAATTGATCCGTCATGAGGCGCCGACTGAGATCCGTGCAAATATCCAGCTCGAAAATGAGGTTGTATCAACGAATTTTTTAGCGACAGCAGGAGTGCTGCGTTAAAGCAGGAGAGCCGATGGCGAAGCGGATGCTCACGAGCAAGTTTCATTCTGAAGCTTGCTGCATGAAGCCTGACGCGTCCTTTGAAAACCTGGAGACACCATGCTTAAAATTGGTATCGTAGGCGGAACCGGTTACACCGGTGTGGAATTGCTGCGCATTTTGTCGCAACATCCTGAAGCAAACATCCAGGCAATTACTTCACGTAAAGAAGCAGGTATTGGCGTAGCTGAACTGTTTCCCAATTTGCGCGGACGGATATCGCTCAAGTTTTGCGATCCTGCGGAAGCAGGATTGGAGAAATGCGATGTGGTCTTCTTTGCCACCCCCAACGGTATCGCCATGCAACAAGCCCGATCCTTGCTTGCCGCAGGGGTGCGCGTGATAGACCTTGCTGCCGATTTTCGCATCAAGGATGTGGCGGTATGGGAAAAATGGTATGGCATGCCTCATGCCTGCCCCGACCTCGTGGCGGAGGCTGTCTATGGCCTGCCGGAAATCAATCGCGACAAAATCAGGAGTGCTCGGCTCATAGCGAATCCCGGCTGTTATCCAACTGCCGTGCAACTGGGCTTCCTGCCCTTGATCGAGGCCGGCATTGTCGATCTGGACCACCTCATCGCAGATGTGAAATCCGGCGTCTCCGGTGCGGGACGCAATGCGGAAATTCATACGCTGTTTGCGGAAGCGGCTGATAACTTCAAGGCCTATGGCGTGGCGGGACATCGTCATTTACCCGAGATCAGGCAAGGCCTGTCGAATGTAGCCACACGTCCGGTCGGGCTGACATTCGTGCCGCACCTTACACCGATGATTCGTGGCATCCACGCCACGCTTTATGCAAGACTGGCGGCAGATATCGATTTGCAGGCTTTATATGAGCAACGATATGCCGATGAACCATTTGTTGACGTGCTTCCGGCAGGTGCTCATCCCGAAACCCGCTCAGTGCGCGGCTCAAATCTCTGCCGTATTGCGGTCCATCGCCCGCAAGGCGGCAACATGGCAGTTATACTGTCGGTAACAGACAATCTTGTAAAGGGTGCGGCGGGACAAGCAGTGCAAAACATGAATCTCATGTTCGGCTTGCCGGAAACCCTGGCGATCAATCATGCTCCATTACTGCCTTAAGTATTCATTGAATAAATCTTCATGGGGGACGCAACGACAATAACCGTGCTAACCCGGCAATAAGGGTATTAACCCAGTCTTTATTTCGATCGAGCGAGAATACTTTATCCATCTTGTTTGAGTGCCTTGCGGCAATGTTTTTAGTGGCACCGGGTCCCGGTAATTCGCTGCCGCACGGCATAAGCTTGGGTTATGATCAAATCGTTTAAAAGAAAATCCGGCATCTCCGCGTCGCGAGTGGCGGTTCGCCCGCAAACTCCGGCGTATGTCCGATGGTTGGCCATTGCCGCGCTTATCCTGCTGGCGCTTGGTTTGTCCTGGGGAATGTATGATGCCGGGCGGAAGTTTGCTGGTTTCGACAAGAATGAGGTAACGTATGAGTTGGATCGGCTATCCCAGTTAAACGCCGACCTTCAGCGAGATAATGAGGAGTTGCGTGTGAGACTTGCCGGACTTGATCGTCAATTGCAGATGGACCTCGTGGCACGAGAAGATATCGCCAAGCAGGTCAAGACGCTGGAACACGAAAATACCCGTCTGAAAGAAGACCTCGCGTTTTTCCAGAATCTTGGGTCAGCCCCCGGAAAAAACGAACAACGGATTTCCATTGGCCGATTAAAACTGGAACGAGGCAATTTCCCCGGAGAATATCGTTACAGCTTGCTGCTGGTCCAAGGCAAGCAGCGCCCCGGCGATTTCCATGGTAGTCTGGAATTCACCATCAATTTCCAGCAAAATGGTAAAAAAATAGCGATGCCACTCGCAGACAGCACATCAAAGACAGAGGTTAGCTTCAAGTTTTACCAGAGAGTGGAAGATATCTTCCGCATGCCGCCCGATGCCATCGTGGAAAGTATGCAGGTGAAAGTGTTTGAAAAAGGTGTAGCCCAGGCTAAGCTGGTGCAAACCGTCAATTTGTCTATGTGAAGGAGAGAAAATGTTTGGGAAAAAGACAGGCAAGCCCCAGAACCAGATCGATTCGCTCATCGGTGCAGGCACCCGGATCGACGGCAATATAAGCTTCAGTGGAGGTTTGCGCGTAGATGGCCATATCAAAGGTAATATTACCGCGCTGGGCGACAAACCCAGCACTTTAGTGCTAAGCGACGAAGCAATCGTTGAAGGGGTAATCCAGGTCTCTCACGCGGTTATCAATGGCACGGTAGTCGGTGCCATACAAGTGAGCGAGTATGTGGAACTACAAGCCAAGGCCAGAGTCTCTGGAGATATACACTATAAAACCATGGAAATTCAGCTTGGCGCATCCGTTCGAGGAATGCTGCATCACCAGGATACGATGCAGCTCGACAACAAGGTGGTGACGTTAATACCGGCTTCCCACAGTGATTGACCTTTGTTTGATAGCAGGGGATAATTTTCTTGATTAATTTTATTTGCGAATCAATATGAACGCATCAGCAGACGCAAATTTGGCCGCAGAAATGCAAGTTCCCTTGATCTTTACCGATAATGCGGCAAGCAAAGTCCGACAATTGATTGAAGAAGAAGGGAACAATGAGCTCAAACTGAGAGTATTTGTGGCAGGTGGAGGATGCTCCGGTTTCAAGTATGGCTTCACGTTTGATGAACTGACGAGCGAAGACGACACCGTAATGGAAAAGAACGGCGTGAAACTTCTGGTGGATCCGATGAGCTTTCAGTACCTGGCGGGAGCGGAAATCGATTATCAGGAAAATGCCGAAGGTGCGCAGTTTGTTATCCGAAATCCAGGCGCTGCCAGCACTTGCGGTTGCGGGTCTTCATTTTCTGTTTAATCCTGCTCAGTTCTGCTTATTCTATTTAAACAAGAACATTTACAAATAAAAACGGAAGCGCAGGCTTCCGTTTTTATTTGTAAATGATGGTTGCATCACAGGTAAACCTAAGCCGGGTAAATTGCACCGAGCAACCGGGCGCCCCTGGCGCCGGTTACCGCAGGTAGATTACCGGGAATCCCCTGGATGACTTGCTTAGCCAACCAGGCAAAAGCAAACGCTTCCAGCCAGTCCGCATCAATGCCAAGGCTGTCTGTCAATTCCACTTTCCTGCCAGGCAGTGCTGCTCGCAGCGCGGCAACCAATATCCCATTACGCGCTCCACCTCCGCACAAATAAATTTCTGCTGCATCCGGGAAATAATCGAGTACCGGCTTGGCAATTCCCAGACGGTTAACTGCAGCAGGGTGGCCTGTACGTCCGCCGGCGTCTCTTTTCCAGATAAGCAACTCTCCAGCCAAGCGAGATTGAATGTTTCTCTTCCGGCGCTTTTGGGCGGCGGAAGAGAAAAAAATGGAAGTGCCAGAAGTTTTTCGAGCAGGCCCTGTATTATTCTTCCGGACCCGGCCCATGAGCCATTTTCGTCATATATCTTGCCCGTATGTTGCAGGCACCATGCGTCCATCATCATATTGCCAGGTCCGCAGTCGAACCCGATGACCTCTCCCTTGGGCGGCAGGCTGGTGAGATTACTAATCCCGCCGATGTTGACAACGAGACGATGAATTTGAGGATGGGTGAACAAGATATGATGAAACGCAGGGACCAGGGGCGCACCCTGGCCTCCCGCAGCTATATCACGACTTCGAAAGTCCGCCACCACAGTGATGCCGCTGAGTTCAGCCAGTAATGCGGCGTTGCACAACTGGATAGTATAACCTCTTCCGGATTCCGGGCAATGACGCACCGTCTGGCCGTGACAACCGATTGCGGTCACCTCCTCTGGCCCTACGTCGCTTTCGCTAAGTAAGCCCGCCACCGCCTCTGCATAGCGTCGTGCAAGCTCATTGCCAAGCATGGCGGCAGTATGCAGTTCATCATGGCCAGGATAATGCAGGTCGAGCAGTTGACTGCGAAGGGCTGCGTCGTATGGCAGATAAAAGGTGTGCGACAGCAACGGGGGAGACGGACTTAAGTCGGCCAGCACCGCATCTATCCCGTCCAGACTGGTGCCGGACATGAGTCCAATATAGTAAGCGGCTTTCAAATTCTTCCGCCTGGACGCCTGTGGGTATCTAACCTAAGGACTAGCTCAAGACTAGTCCAGGAATGCGAGGCTGGTGCCACGCAGCGCATCCAGCCTGGCCATCGACGACTTTGTATATTCGTAAAATGCGGACATTTGCCGGGGTGAGACGGGATTGGCGGTCGGCATCGCCACCTTCAAAGGGTCACGCTGGACGCCCTTGAACCGGAATTCATAGTGTAGATGTGGTCCCGTCGCCATTCCGGTTGAGCCGACATGGCCGATGATGTCGCCCTGGCGGACGTGCTGCCCTTTTTTCAAACCCTTCGCGAAAGACGACAAGTGGCCGTAAACGGTGGAATAAGACCCCTGATGCTCCAGGAAGATGACATTACCGTACCCATCCTGCCAGCCCGCAACTGCCACGATCCCATCGGCAGCAGCCTTGACTCCGGTGCCCGTTGGGCGCGGCATAGTCGATCCCTTTATGAGCACGCCATGTTTTCAGGATCGGATGGAAACGACCGCTGGAAAAACCGGAACTGATGCGGGAAAATTCCAGCGGCGAACGCAAGAATGCTTTTCGCAGGCTCTTGCCGTCGGGCGTGTAATAACCGCTTTCCCCGTTTTCCACCTGGAAATACAATGCCCTGTAAGGCGTTCCCTGGTTAACGAACTCCACCGCCAGTACTCGACCTGCCCTTGCGGGTTCGCCATTGCCATAGAGAGAATCATATACCACCGTAAAACGGTCGCCCTTGCGTAAATCCCGATGGAAGTCAATCTCGGTGGCTAAAATATCGACAATCTGGGTAGCAATACTGTCAGGCACACCCGCGCTGTCGACGGCAGCAAACAGCGAGCTGTTTATTACGCCGGATTTCATCTGGATATGCGTCTCCAGCTTTGCCGGTTGTTCGCTTAACTTGAAGACGCCAGCAGCTTTTTCCATCACCAGCTGCTCACTGCCGCCGGGAAAATAACGGAGTAAAAGCAACTCGCCCGCTGCCGTGGTTTGCGCATGCATCGTTTTGCCGGCTACCAACTGATGCACCGTCTTGATATCTCTTGTATCCCGGAGAAAACTGACTGCGTCCTGAGTATTCACGTTGAGGCGCGAAAGTAGCGTTGCAATCGTGTCCCCGCGCTGGATGCGTTCCTGACGCCAGAATGTCATATCGGCGTCGGAGGTCAGGTGAAGTTTCAGGAAGCTCGAGGCTGAGAACGACCTGCTCGATGGGTAATTCTTCTACGGAGGTATCCGGTGCGATACCAAAAGCGGCCATCATGCCGAACAAGGGAAAACTGGATAACAGAATGAGCCAGCGCAGCCTTTTTTTTGTCAACATCGGCGGCTTTTGCGCTAGAACACTATTTTTGTCGCCCTGCATGCTTTCCCCCACGACCGTTGAGGGCATAGAGTCTAACATAAAATTTGTCCCGCTACGGGAAACGCAGACCCAATTAACTCTAACCGGAGCTGAAGTAATACCGTTGATATCGGTTGAGCCGCTAATCAATCTTGCCAATGTTTTGCGACGTCACCCGATGCAACGCATAACAAGCACATCCCCGGAAACCGCCTCCCAGCGACGCGGCTCAATGTTTACTTTTCGGTTCAACGACAGCTATTGTATAATTCCGTTGATTTAAGAATCACTGAGTAAATCGCTACGTGAAGCTCGGAAACTCCAGCAGGCAATCCATCTTTTTCTCGAATTCAAGAGACATCTTTAGCGTAGTTATTCTTCGAATCGCGCCGATCTGAACCGCCACTTCTAATCCGTTGCATGGGCATTTAGCCCCTCTGCGCATTTTCAGACGAGCATCGTATGTCTACAGAAGACCTTACGCTTGATTTACTGACGTACCATGCATTTCCCCGTCTTGCTTCCGCGCTGCGGTCACGCTCCGATGTCATCATACAGAAGTGGGAAACCGCCGTGCGTGCCATGCTGCCTGCCGCCGATGAACTCACTCTCCTACAGCTTCGAAATTCGCTGCCCGCGATTCTGCAAGAAATCATCGATGTATTTGAGTCAAACAAGCCCCATGAAACCCGCGAACTCATAGAAGGCAGCAAAAGCCATGGCTCTACGCGCTTTCACGAAAGCTACAGCATAAGAGAGCTGATTATCGAATACCAGCTGCTGCGTAGAATAATCATAGAACAAATTTCAGAGGACCTGAACGAGGTGCTGGACACCAGAAGCACCGTGGCCTTGAATATGGCGATAGATACAGCGCTCCAAAGCGGTGTGGTTACGTTTACCGAAGACCTGCAACAGCAGATTAAAGCCTCTGCCGAGGCCCAGTCCAAATATCTCTCCTTCTTGTCGCATGATCTTCGGAATCATCTCAACCGGGCGACATTTCATCTGCAGCTTCTCGCCGCAAAGCTTGCCCAGTCTCCGGAATATTCCGAGAGCGTAGAGGATATCCGATCAGTCAATCGATCCATTTTGCAGACAATCTCGGGGATGGACCGAATACTACAGGCAGAACAGCTCCGGCAAGGGTCGATGGAGCCCGATATCCAGCCTGTGGATTTGAATT
>CAWKMH010000024.1:0-31297 GCA_963850515.1 uncultured beta proteobacterium | reverse complement strand
CAAGCGATCGGGACCGGAAAGCTCGTAATCGCGGCTGCGCTGAAGGAGCGCGACGATTTTCGCAGCGTCGACCGGGGGGTTGGGGATAAATTGCACCTGGATGGAGTCAGCGCTTGCTTCAATGCGGGTAATTCCCAATGGCGTAGCTGCAACACGCAGACGGTGACAATCCAGCAATGCTCTGACGGGATCCGGCAAGAGGCCGAAGCGGTCCGACAATTCTATTTGAATATCATCCAGTTGATCATCTCTTGTGCAATTCGCCATGCGCTTGTACAGTACCAGGCGCTCATGTACATCATTGCAGTAGCCCTCAGGCAGCAACGCGGGAACATGTAAGTTTATTTCGGCTGCCACGCCCAGGGGATGCTGCATATCGGGTTCTTTGCCCTCCTTTAATGATCGAACCGCAGCATCGAGCATAGTGGCGTAGAGAGTGAAGCCGATTTCCTGCATCTCGCCGCTTTGCGATTCGCCCAGTACTTCGCCAGCGCCGCGAATTTCCAGATCGTGCATGGCGAGATAAAAACCCGCACCCAGTTCTTCCATGGCTTGGATGGCTTCCAGACGTTTTCTGGCTTGTGTTCCAAGCGCCTCTTCCTCCGGCACCAATAGATAAGCGTATGCCTGATGATGGGAACGGCCTACGCGTCCGCGCAACTGATGTAATTGCGCCAGACCGAATTTGTCCGCGCGATTGATGACGATGGTATTGGCAGTGGGAACATCGATACCGGTCTCGATGATGGTTGTGCAAAGCAGCAGATTGAAGCGCTGCTGATAAAAATCCTTCATCACATGTTCCAGTTCGCGTTCGCGCATTTGCCCATGGGCAATATTTATGCGGGCCTCCGGCAACAACCGGGCAAGCTTGTCATGCATGGGTTGAATGGTGCTCACTTCGTTGTGCAGAAAATATATCTGCCCGCCGCGTTTTAATTCGCGCAAGCATGCTTCGCGGATGATGCCCTCGGAAAAACGATTGACAAAAGTTTTGATGGCGAGCCGCCTTTGCGGGGCGGTAGCGATTACGGAAAAGTCACGCAGACCTTCCAGCGACATGGCAAGCGTGCGGGGAATGGGTGTGGCGGTAAGCGTCAATACGTCCACTTCAGAACGCAGACTTTTCAGTTGTTCCTTGTGACGCACACCGAAGCGGTGCTCCTCGTCGATGATGACCAGGCCCAGGTTACTGAATTTCACCCCTTTCTGGACCAGTTTATGCGTGCCGATGACGATGTCGATTTGCCCGGTAGCCAACCCTGCCAATGCCTGGGTTTGTTCCTTCGACGAACGGAAACGCGACAGCTCCGCAATTTTTATTGGCCATTCGTTCGCAATCAGGCTGAAGCGATCGGAAAAATTCTGGAAATGCTGCTCAGCCAGGAGCGTGGTGGGTACCAGTACAGCCACCTGTTTACCATCGGCAACAGCGACAAAGGCTGCTCGCAACGCCACTTCGGTCTTGCCGAAACCAACATCTCCGCAGATCAGGCGGTCCATGGGCTTGGCCGAAGCCAGATCCTCGATTACCGCATCGATCGCGGCGGCCTGATCGGGCGTTTCCTCGAACCCGAAACCTTCAACAAATGCTTCATAATCATGCTGCCTGAGCCTGAACGCATGGCCCACACGAGCGGTACGCTGAGCATAAAGATTCAGCAGTTCCGCAGCGGTATCGCGTACCTGTTGCATCGCTTTACGCTTGGCTTTGTCCCATTGGCCGCTGCCGAGTTTATGCAGCGGCGCAGCTTCAGGCGTCGCCCCGCTATATCGCCCAATAAGATGCAGTTGCGAAACCGGTACATATAACTTATCTCCACCGGCGTATTCAAGCGATAGAAATTCTGTTGCGCCTTCTCCCATATCCATGCTTACCAGCCCGAGGTAACGGCCGATGCCGTGCTGCTCATGCACAACCGGGTCACCGGATTTGATCTCGGACAAATCGCGCAGCATCGCATCGGCCACTGCGGAAGTTTTGCGCGAATCACGTTCGCGGCGGCCGTGCAAATGTCTTGCATACAGCTCGTTTTCGGTAATGAAGGCTGTTCCTTCGCCACGGAATATAAAACCGTTGTGCAAGGGCCCCACGCCAAGCATGAAAGGTTTGTCGCCTGACCGAAATTGCGCATAGTTATCGCAGATATCGGTATCGAGCCCATACTGTTTCAGATGATCTGCAATCAGTTCTCGCCTGCCGAGACTTTCCGCCAATAGCAATGTTCGCCCACGCGGGAGAGGTGAACTCAGAGGCGAATTCTGCGATAAATATATCAAGTTTCTCAGCTGGATTGTCAGCGCGGCGATCAATCTGAAGAGGCGGTAGCGAGCGGGTCCAACTTTGAGTTTCGGCTTTCGAGGTTTGCAGCATCGGACGGGATCTCGATGCGCGCGTAGGGCTTCAGCGCGCCGAAGAAAGCCTCCGTCGTGACAAATAATTCTCCCGGTTGCAGCAATGGATGATCATTGTCGCCTCGCAGAAGCTGATAGCGTGATTGCGTGTCGCGCCAGAAGTTTTCCACTGCCGGATGGATTTCATGGTGCAGGCATAGCAGAGTCGTTTGCGGCAAGTAATCGAAGATTGTCGCGGTATCCTCAAAAAAAAGCGGCAAATAATATTCGATGCCCGCAGGCGTAGCGCCCTTGCTTATGTCTCTGTAGATGCGGCTTTTCGATGGATCGCCTTCGAAATGTTCGCGAAAACTACCTCGAAAACGACTGCGGGCTTCTTCGTCGAGGGGGAATTCACGCGCCGGCAGTAATCGTATCTCGGTGACGGGATAGACGCTTCTCTGCGTATCCACATCAAACGTACGGATGGTTTCGATTTCGTTATCCAGCAAGTCGATCCGGTAGGGCAGCGGGCTGCCCATGGGAAACAGATCCACCAGCCCGCCGCGCACGCTGTATTCACCCGGCGAGAGCACCTGGGTTACATGGCTGTAGCCCGCCAAAGTCATCTGGCCGCGTAGCGTGTTCAGATTAAGCGTTTCTCCCCGCTTGAGAAAAAAAGTATGCGCCGCCAGATACGCTCGCGGCGGCATCCGGTATAACGCGGTGGTGACAGGAATGATCAGTACATCGCAGGCGCCGCTCATGAGCTGGTAAAGCGTGGCAAGCCGGTCGGAAACGAGATCCTGATGAGGTGAAAAGGTATCGTAGGGCAGAGTCTCCCAGTCCGGCAGCAGCCGTGTTCTCAACTCGGGGGCAAAAAAAGGGATTTCCTCCAGCAGCCTTTGGGCGGCGAGCGCGCTTGCCGTAATGATGGCGACAGGTTTTGCTTCCTGCGCCAGTTTTGCCAGAGCCAGGGCATCGCCTGAACCGTCGAAATGACCATAGCGGATCATCGAACCGCACTGGGGAATAGTCAATTTGAATGGCATCTGTACTGTTTTCAATGGCCGCGACCGATAAATGCCGCGCTCCACATAAAAAAGAGAGACATTATATGACAGTTATAATGCCGTATATCCAGCAGACGGATGGCTGGATGCGAAAGTATTTCTTTCATCCGCCCTCCGTCAAAATGGAGAGCGATAAAAAAAGGCATATCAGGTTAATCGCGCTTGAGCACGCGTAACTTGAGCATCAGGCACGGGCTGAAACCAATGCTCCAGGATGAATTGCAGGGTGGAACTGCCGTTGAACTCATTTATCTGCAGCCGGTAAATCGCCTCTATGACATCCGGAAGCGGATTTGCGTGGGAGAATAATATGGCGTCATAAAGAATATCCGGTTTCATTTGCCTTCCATCTCTGATTTTGGTTTCATGCCTCCTCAGTTTTAATTTTAGATGTTTTTGCCCAACCACGCGCTGATCTTCCACATAGAAGCAGCTACTGAATGTGGGTGGTGCAAAACCCTGACCCCATATCTGTTCCGTAAGATGCCGTGCCAGTTCCAGATTCATTTCGGATTCGTCCAGGTCTCCGTCGGTTTCGATAATACGCTTGAGATCGGCCGGCGCGAGCAGCGCCTGTGCAGTTTGCTCGAACGCATCGCGAAATTTTTCGAAATCGCCGGTAAGTATGGTCAACCCGGCCGCAGCTGAATGACCGCCGAATTTCAGCAAAAGACCCGGGTAGCGTTTGGAAACGAGATCCAGCGCATCCCGTAGATGAAATCCCGTAATTGATCTCCCCGAACCCTTCAATTCGCCATTGCTGCCGGGCGCGAATGCGATGACGGGGCGATGGAATTTATCCTTGATGCGCGATGCAAGTATGCCTATCACGCCTTGATGCCAGGCTGGATCGAACAGGCTCAGGCTATGGGTATCCAGCGCCTTTATAGTTGCGTGTTGCGATTGGGGTGTCGGTGTCGGAAGGAGAGCGTTCTCCAGCATCGTTAGCGCACTATCCTGCATATCCGCCTCGATTTCCCGGCGTTTGCGGTTAAGCGTATCGAGTTGCAGAGCTATTTGCGAAGCGCGGGATGCATCATCTGTAATGAGACACTCAATGCCCAGGGACATATCGTCGAGCCTTCCTGCTGCGTTCAATCTCGGCCCCAGCATGAAACCCAGTTCATAGGCGGATACGCGCTGAAAATCCCGTCGTGCAACTTGCAGGAGAGCGTTGATGCCTGCGCAGGCGCGCCCCTTGCGGATACGCTGCAAACCCTGGTGTACTAAAATCCGGTTGTTGTCATCGAGTTTTACGACATCCGCTACGGTGCCCAGTGCAACGAGGTCCAGCAGATTGGCAAGATTAGGTTCCTTCTGAGGAGGCGCGAAAAACCCCATTGGCCCGCAACTCGGCCCGTAACGCCAGCATCAGATAAAACATCACGCCGACGCCGGCGAGATGTTTGCTGGGGAAATCGCAACCGGGCTGATTGGGATTCACGATCACAGCGGCATCGGGCAATTCATCCCCGGGCAGGTGATGATCGGTAACGAGCACTTGCATGCCGAAACGGTTGGCTTCAGCCACCCCTTCTACGCTGGCTATGCCATTATCGACAGTGATCAGTATGTCCGGACGGGTCGCGGCAGCAGCGGCGATCCGCACGATCTCCGGCGTGAGACCGTAGCCGTATTCGAAGCGATTGGGGACGAGATAGTCCACTATTGCGCCGAATTTCCGCAGTGCGCGTATGCCGACGGCACAGGCAGTGGCGCCGTCCGAATCATAGTCGGCTACGATCAGCAAGCGTTTTCGTGCCGAAATTGCTTCGGCAAGAAATCGCGCCATGCAGTGAAACATTCTTCAGTTCGGCGAATGGAATCAGCCGGGACCATCCAGCCTCGAGCTGAGCCGGCTCTTCGATACCGCGGGCAGCATAGACGCGCGCCAGTACGGGATGGAAGCCGTGCCGGAGCAGTGCATCGAAAGCATGGGCCGGATAGACGCGCTGAATGGTGTTGGACATGCGTAGGAAATCTTGGAACAGCCGCTACCGGGGCACGCTGGGGTGAGAGCTCATCAAGCTGCTCAGCAATAGTCCCACCGAGTAATCAGGTTGAAGTGCAGTTGCCAGGTAGTTCATCCATGCAGCATTTGCCGGCCAGGGTTTAAAAATGGTAGTGCGCGCCAAAACCAAGATAATCGACCCTTTGTCTGAAAAACTGCCCGGTGGGAGAATTTCCGTGAAAATATTCTACCAGGAACAGGAGTTTCCGACCAAATGCGCTGGAAGTGATCCAATTGCACGCCCGCCCTCGCGGATACATCGGCGTTCCAGTCATTCTGTTCATGGTTTTTGATATCAACCGCTACAATCGGTCGCATTGATACAAGCTCGATTCGCCGGGGACTTCTGAACTCGACACCATATTGTATTGACCAGGGTTTGATTGTCGAGGGTTCCTTGTGAAAAATGCCTCCTCCTCCGCCGTAGACTCGTAGTCCATACGGGAGCTCATACGACAGCCTGAGATCGGCTCCTTCATAGCTGAGGTTGATCCGCTCGAAATTGGTTAACCTGCGCAGCAAAAACTCGTCGCCAAGATGCGAGCTCTGGTGATAGACGCGGCCGAAAGCCGAAAAGTTGCCCGCTCGCATACTTCCGTAGGCCGAAGCTATAAAATCGGTATTGATGAGATCCGCAGAGGGCGCACCCAGATTGAAGTCGCTGAAGACGGCGGCCTGAAGGCCGGCTTCCCATTGCACAGTGGAGTTTCCAAAATTAGAGCGGTAGAACGGAATCGTTTCCCCGAAGCTGACAGCGGCATTGTTATTTCCATCAATGTTGTTTCCAACATAATTACGGTATGCGGCGGAGAAATGAGCCCAACGGGGATCAGCCAGCAATGGCTTGAACAGATGACCTTCAGGCAGCATTCCGGTTGCGAGAACCGCTGGACCCGCTGCGGGCACTCCTTCACTTGCAACTGCCTCTTCCGGCCCCGGTTCCTTCGAGGTGGCGGCGCGTTGCTGAATAGGCTTGAATGCATCGCGCTGCGCGTAACCACCGGCAATACTTTCAGACACAGTCACCGCAGTGACTCCTGGAATCTGTGACAGTGCCTGCACAATCGAGATACGGTTGTCCGGTGTCAGTTTATCCGCCGGAACTGTAATGATGCCTTCCCGCACGATCAACGTCGGAATTTCGACCTTGAAACCATGCTTGAGAATCCCAGCGGCATAACCGGCAATATAAGCGTCCTCGGTTACCGCAGCGTTGACCACTGATGTAAATAACAACAACGTTGCGGCGATGATAGAAAGATGTGGCACGGTATTTCCTTTTTTAAAGTCTTGATCGAGGATGAGGTAGTCTGTAGTTTCTGCTTTTTTTTGTCGGCTTGCAACTCATGGATTATGATTTCCAGCAGCCGCGCGTCTGAATTTTTGAACGTTATTGAGGAGCAAAAATCTGGTCGGTACGGTGACGCACATAAAGCATCTGGGTGGCGTTCCGATTATCACCGATGTTGCCACTTGGGGTATGATGTTAATAAAGTCAATTCCGTCGCCGATCAGGCAGGAGCCGGCAATGCAATGGCTTTTCCTTTCTATCGCAATTATCAGTGAAGTTATTGCGACTTCGGCTTTGAAGTCGAGTAACGGATTCACGCAATTGTGGCCATCCGTTGTAGTGGTAACGGGTTACGCCGCTGCCTTCTTTTTCCTGTCTCTTACCTTACGCACAATCCCCATAGGAATCGCCTACGCTATCTGGTCTGGCGCCGGTATCGTGCTTGTCACGCTTATTGCCTGGCTCGCTTTCGGGCAAACGCTTGATGGCCCCGCTATGCTTGGACTGGCGCTTATCGTCGCTGGCGTGATTGTCCTGAATGTGTTTTCCAGGTCAGTTACCCATTAACCTACTATTCACCTTGAAGCGGGAGAATACCATGAGGACACTTGAAAAAGCAGCCGGAAACTCCACCAAGAAATTATCGCGCGTCCAGCGCGGGGGAGAGCAGCACTGGGTTGGCGACGGCTTCCCGTGCGAACGCTTTTCGCTTATTCGAACCTGGGGCCGATGATCAGCCCCTTTCTGCTTCTCGATCATGCTGGTCCGATGGATTTTCCGCCAACGGAAAAACGCCTTGGTGTCGGCGAACATCCGCATCGCGGATTCGAGACGGTAACTATCGTATATAGCGGCGAGGTGGAGCATCGCGACAGCTCCGGCAGTGGCGGCACTATTGGTCCCGGTGATGTGCAATGGATGACGGCGGCCTCCGGCCTGGTTCATGAAGAATTTCATGGCGGCGATTTTGCGCGGCAAGGCGGTATGCTGGAAATGGTGCAGTTGTGGGTCAACCTGCCTGCAAAAGACAAAACTTCCCCACCGCGCTACCAAAGCATATCGAATAGCCAGATTCCCGCACTGAATCTTCCCGGCGGTTATGGAACGCTACGCGTCATCGCTGGGAGTTTGGCGGTATAAAGGGGCCGGCGCGAACGTTTACGCCGATTCATGTGTGGGATCTTCATCTGGCGAGTGAGCAGCCGTTCTGCCTCCCGACACCCGAAGGGTACACCACGTTGCTGGTGGTGCTTAAAGGTTCGGTAAACGTGAATGGCTCTGAAACGATCCGGGCGGAAGAAGTTGGCCTGTTTGATCGGGTTGGCGACCAAATTTGCATTGATAGCGCACAAAATGCAACCGCGCTGCTGCTTTGCGGTGAACCGATCGACGAACCGATTGTGGGAAGCGGCCCTTTTGTCATGAACAAGCCAGAGGAAATCAGACAGGCGATAACCGATTACCAAAGCGGCAGGATGGGACGTTTGTCATAGTTCCCACATTTGCCGCAGCTGTCATGAAGAGCAGGAGGGTTCGCCAGGTCAAGATTTCCTTTCCTGAGTGTCTCTGTATCACTACCATAGTCGTCAATCTTCGTTCTTGGCGACAGGTCGCGGTGACGTCATCAAATAGCCGGTACGTCTTGCTATCATGGCGCGTATTGATGTGGTTCCGATCATCCATGCTGGATGGGCTGCGGTTTTGTTACCGGGCTCGCTGAAAGAGCGGATGATCAATTGCCACGCACTTCTTCAGGGTAGTTATTCGATTCCGCCCTGCACGTCCGTCAGAACATATCTTCCTGTCCCGATATTCACCGGTAATTTTTTCCTTCCTGCCCTCACCGGCTTCGTCCGTACTTCCTGCTCGCCGATAGGATGGAGCGCCAATTTGTCCTTGAACTCGGGACGTAGTGATCCATTTGCTCCCTGAAGGTGTACCAAGGTCCAATTGATCCTACTACCGAGGTTGTTACGATGCGCACATGACTTGAAAGGCTTTTTTCTTGGGCTTGAACTGCTGGTCGCACTGCCCGGACCGCGCTGACCTTCAAGTTTTTACCTCAGTTATCAGATGAGCATCTCTTTATCGCGCGTAAAAGTGGCCGGAAGCAATCAGGATAGGTATCAGAAGTCTTCTCGAAAATTGGAGCTGTCGGTAGATGCCAATGTTTATTGGCCCAATGCTTGCCCGTTGAGTTTCCTTTTTAAAGGATGCAGAACGGAAGCGGCGAACTATATCTTTTACGCGGACATATCCAGGTTTTTGCTTAGGGGACTTCCTTCTCTTTTTTCTTCTTCCTGCTGGGCAGGGCAATATAATAGCCGGCTATTATTTATAGTAATGCCGGAGAATCTGGCGTAGGTTTTCTTGTCAAATCTGAGTGTGCGACTTATTGTTGATTAAGGGGTGGCGATGGTGTGTGAGGTTGATGGACGAAATTAATCTTTAATCTTGAGGAATTTATTGGACTCTTTTGGTTTTCGTCTGCGATAAGGAGATTTCATCGATGAAGCGGAGCCTGGGCATAAAACGCTTACTGCTGGTTTCGGCGGTAATATGGCTGGCTTTAGCTGCTGTGGCGCCACCCGCATTTTCTGATAATGCCGTCAAGCTGAGAATACTGGTTATCACGACAGGTGAGGTAGCGGAAGATCTGGGATTCGCCTATATCAACCCCGTCCTTGACGAAATGGAAGTGCCATACGATGTATTAAATGCCCAGACACAGGATTTAACGGCCGCCATGCTCGCCTCATCTTCGGCCGGCGTCGGCTGCAAGGCTGAGGATGCGGGCTGTATAGGCAACTATAACGGCGTCATCCTTACCGACGCCGATCTGGTTCCAAACTTCACGCCATCGGAATGGGACATACTGCATAATTACCAGAAAAACTTCGGCGTCCGCCAAGCGGTGCTGTCAGGATGGCCAGCCACCTATACGGATCCGCAACCTCCTCATGGAGTCTACCTGGATTATGGTCTTGTCTATTCGTCAAGCGGCAATGACTTCGATGCCAAGTGGACGGTGCCTGCCGCCTATAGCAAGGAGGTTTTTGAGTATGTGAACCGGGCGAGTCCGTTTCCAATTACAGACTTTGCCTTCGCGGCCAACCCTCGAAATGATGCCAACAGCCTGCGGGACGGTTCTGTACCGCACGTCGATCCCATTCTGCGAACCCGAAATGGCGAGGCGCTGATATCGATTGTGCGATACATGATGCCTTCCCAGGCAACGCCTGTACGCGAGGTTATGATCTCGACTATCACGAACGCGTCGTTCCTGGTCCATTCCAATGTATTGGCCTACGAGTTCATCAACTGGGTGACACAAGGCATATTCGTGGGCTCACGCTTTGTCTATATGGCTGCCCATATGGACGACTTGTTTCGCCATAGTAAATTATGGGATCCCGCTCTCAAGAAAGAACATCCCGTCATGACCTATCGCTTGAACAGCGCTGACATCAACAATACAGTGCGTAGACAGCAGGCGTTTCGTGCCGCGCATCCACTAGCCGGTAATTTCAAGCTGGATTTTCCATTCAACGGTTCGGGCGCGGTTGTCGATCCAGAAGCGGCGCCGCTGGCCGCAAACTTGACGGAAGACCTGGTTGCGGCGGTGGTGGCCAACAAAGCAGATTTTCGTTTTATCAACCATACCTTCACTCATGCGGATTTGGATAAGGCGCCGATTCCAGCGGATGCCCCCTGCGATGAGGCTAGATTTACCAACGTCGCGGCCATCCGCGCGGAAATTACCAAGAACCAGGCGGTTTGGGCGCTCCTGGATCTTCCCGAGAGAAGTCAAAACAACCGAGTGCTGATAAGCGGCGCCCACTCGGGCTTGAAAGACCGCAAATGCACGGAGAATCCTGCTTTGCACCCTGATATGTTTGACGTTCAAGCTGATGACATAGCATTTGATGCGGGTGGCGCCAATCCGCTATTCCTTGAAGCGGCCGCCAGCGTGGGCGTGGAGTATCTCGGCGCCGACGCATCGCAGCGGGCTGAGAACGTCGAACAATATATCGCTCAGTACGAAGATGGTAGCGGAACGGATCGACTGATGTTGCCACGCTGGCCAACCAATATTTTTTATAACGTGACGAATCCATCCCAGTTGGAAGATGAGTACAACTATATTTACAATGGGAGATTTGTTAATGCGGGACGAAATCCATGTGAAATACCCGAAGCTATCTGCTCTCCCCGGAATTATGCTGAAATCCTCATGGTGGAAGCAGATATGGCGTTACGACATATGCTGACATTTAGCAGGTGGCCTCATTTTTTCCATCAGGCGAACTTGGCTAGATATGATGAAAGCGGTAATACGCTGGAATTTGACTGGCTCAATGCGGTTTTCGTGGAATATGAACAACTGTTTAATTTACCCGTCAGGAATTTACCCTATTATCTGATCGGTGACGGTACCGCGGAAAGTCTCAACGTCAAGTCTGCGATTATCCATGCGCAATGGAATCGCACGACCAATCAGATTATCTTGTCTGCAAACAAAGCGGTACCGCACCTTCATGTCACGGGACTCTCTGGTGGAGAGTTGTACGGGGGCCAATTTATCGGCGCTGTTAACGTAGGTACAAACTCTACGGCGCATATTGTCGACCGCGGGCTCACCCAATGAGTATGCACCGCTTCTCGGCTTTTCGCATCCTGCTGGTTATTGCGCTTTCCATTTTCATTGTCGCAGGAACCCCGGTGACGGCACAGACGGCATCGAAAAAAACTGATGACGCAACTCAGCAAGCCAGTGATGAGGCTAGAAAGAAGATACGAAAGGCGAATGACTTCAAGCTAAAGACAGGAGAGCCGTTGTTTCCCAAGCAGGCAAAATCGCTGGCGAAGGGCTATAAAGAGACGGCAGAGATTGTCGCCCGACAAGGCGGCGACCCCAAGCCCATTCTTGACGCTGCAGCTTATTTCGAGGGCCAGTCCGAGCTTGTTTCAGGAGTCAATACGAGTGATAAACCGTCCGTTCGGTGAACTTCTGAACTCCCTCGTAAGAGCTGGATTTTTTGATCAGCGAAATCTGGAATTGTCAGGACAGCAACCGGCCACGCACTGATCGGCTTAGGCTGATAGCGCCGCCTCATGGCGAAACTGCTTAAGCAGAGCCTTATTCTGAGTCGTAGGGAGGGTTGAGTCCGCGCTTCGTGGCTTTTTTTGTTTCCAGCGCCTGGCAATCTCTTCGTCGTTTTGGTCCTTTAAGTGCGGTTGACTCGTATGAATCGACGCATCGAGTGCCGGGCAATACGTTTACATGCACGCTCACATGCGTTTTTTTTCCGGCAAAACAGGTTTCGCCTTGGCAGCGGGCAGCACTGTCTTATCCACGAATTTGTGCTTGAGCGTGAGCTTCTGGCCGATTTGCAGCAGACGGCCCGTACCACCGTTCCATGACCTTATTTGTCTCCACCGTGACGTCATGCCGTTTGGCAATGCCCAAAAGCGAATCACCTTTCCTGACAGCATAGACGAAGTTGTGTTCGAGCATTTTCGGTGTGGCGGGTTTGTTGCTCATAACAGAAATATCCATCACCTTCGGCACTTCCGTTACGGGGAACGAGCAAAGTCTGTCCTGCCGTTATCGCGCCGCTCGTATCAATATCGTTGATTTCCTTCAGTCGCCCGACGCTGATCCCATGCCGAGCCGAGATTTTTTCTATCGTTTCGTCTTTTTTTGCCTCGTAGGCTTGCCACGATACCAGGGGTCTGTCATGAATTTTCAGATTTTCCATAAAGACCTCCACTTTTTCCGCTGGAAGAAGCAGCGTACGCGGTCCGTCGATATTGATGACCGGCCGATTATGGCCTGGATTAAGTGCTTTAAACTCATCCACGGAAATTTCAGCAAGCTTCGCTGCCACCTTTACGTCGATATGGCGGGTCGCTTCGACTTGGCCGAAATAAGGCTCGTTGGGAATGGATTCAAGCTCAATCCCGAAGGCGGCCGGGTTCAAGATAATATTTCTGATTGCGATCAGTCTGGGAACATAGTTTCGGGTTTCAGGCGGCAGCGCGATATTTTGAAAATCCTCCGGAAGCCCGCTGCTGCGGTTCTTCATGAGCGAACGTCCCACCGCACCTTCACCCCAATTGTATGAAGCCAGTACCAGTTCCCAGTCGCCGAACATGCGATGGAGGTTTTGCAGATAATCAAGTGCGGCGCCGGTGGCGGTGACTATGTCCCGGCGTTCGTCATACCACCAATTCTGTTTCAAGCCATAATTCTTCCCCGTGGATGGGATGAACTGCCAGATGCCGGCGGCACTTCGATTGGAATAGGCCTTTGGATTGAAAGCACTTTCGATGATAGGCAGCAGGGCGATCTCGGCAGGCATGCCGCGGCGCTCCACCTCTTCAACGATATGGAAGAGGTAGCGTTTGCCGCGCTCGACGATACGCTTTATATATTCAGGACGATCAACGTAAAAATCTTCGTTGCTGCGCACCTTTTCACCATCCAGTTTAGCCATGGCGAAGCCATTACGAATGCGTTGCCATAGATCAACGGGGAGAGGAGGCGCTATCTTGCGAGTGGGCGGGCTCGCTTCAATGATGGAAGTAACTGGATCGCTTTCTGCGATGGGAAGCGTGTTCGATTTGTTGTGCGCAAGCTCCGCGATCGACTGACCAGCTTGTTCTTCTGCATTTGCTGCGAGACTCGCGGCTGCCAGAGTGAGACTGGTAATCAAAAGTAAAGTGAGCCGTTGAACTTCCATGGTTATTATTGACCTTTTGTCGAGGTTTTATTTGGAGAAAATTCGCCGGGGTAAGGCCTCATTCTAAAATTTAATCAAGCTGCACAGGTATCCCGTGGCGGCAGCAATCGCCAAACCGATATCAATTCATCAAAAAGCAATAAGTGAGCTATAACGGCGGGGCCTGATCCCGTGCATGGCTGCTATGGGCCAGAAAAGAAATTTATCCTCGTGTTGCAGGCTGAGCCCCGAATGCCGTCAACTCTACTGCCGGTAGCGGTTGCCAACCCGGCCTCCGATGTTCCGCGATGACATTGGTAAAAATACCGCCACGCACGTAAAATTTGGCAGTGAGGCGTAGATACCTTGGCTCCAGGACAGCAACGAGGTCATCGGCAATACGGTTGGTTACAGCCTCATGAAACGTTTTCTCGTTTCGATAAGACCAAATGTAGAGCTTGAGGCTTTTAAGCTCGACGCAGTTTACGTTTGGAATGTAATCCAGAATCAGGGTGGCAAAATCCGGTTGTCCGGTTTTTGGACAAAGGCAGGTAAACTCCGGAATTTCCATATGAATATGATAATCCCGCGCCGGTGCGGGGTTCGGGAAGACTTCCAAGCTGGTCATGGGATTGCTGGGCATTCTCTTATCTCTTTCAAATCGGTTAGAATTGTCTGCCCTGGGGTGCGGTCGTTGCACAATGGCTCAGAATAACTTTAGGGCTTCTTTTCAAGGCTATCTTTTCGAGCTGCTTAATTATAACTGGTTGCGAACGACAAATTGCGTCTCTCCCGCATCAAACTAGCCGGGTTTAAATCCTTTGTCGACCCTACCGAGATTCCTTTTCCAGGGGATCTGGTCGGGGTGTGTGGGTCCCAATGGCTGCGGAAAATCCAATGTGATCGACGCCGTGCGCTGGGTTTTGGGCGAATCGCGCGCGTCTGCGTTGCGCGGTGAGTCCATGCAGGATGTGATTTTTAACGGTTCCGCGAATCGCAAACCGGTGGGAAGGGCCAGCGTGGAGCTGATGTTTGATAACAGCCTTGGCAAGGCGGCCGGGCAGTGGTCGAGCTATGCGGAGATTTCCATCAAGCGGATATTGCGGCGGGATGGTGAATCAACCTATCACATCAATAATATCCATGTCCGCCGGCGGGACGTTGCGGATATCTTTCTTGGCACTGGAGTGGGCGGGCGCGGCTACGCCATTATCGAGCAGGGAATGATCTCCCGCATTATCGAGGCAAAGCCTGAGGAGTTGCGTGTACTTCTGGAGGAGGCAGCGGGCATTTCCAGATATCGCGAGCGCCGTCGTGAAACTGAATCGCGTCTGGCCGATACACGCGACAACCTTTTGCGGATAAGCGATATTTGCCAGGAACTGGGAAAGCAGTTAATACATTTGGAACGACAGGCCGAGGTTGCCAGACGGTTCAATGACGTGAAAGATCAACTGTATAAGGCTCAGAACCTTTTATGGTACGCCCGCAAACAGGAAGCCGCGACGCAACGTACCCTTGCGGAAAAAGAGCTCCGATCGCTGCAAGCCTCGCTGGAATTGGAAAGCGCGAGCCTGCGCGATGCAGAAAAACGCCTGGAAGATAAGCGTGCTCATCATTATGCCATTGGCGACCTCTGCATGAGTATCAGGGCGAGCTTTATACAGCCAACGCGGAAGTAGCGCATACCGAACAGCAAATCCGGCACGTGCGTGAAAACCATCATCGCATGGCGCAACAAATCAAGGCAGTGAGGAGCCAGCTTGAGAACCACGAAAAACAAGTGGAAGATGCTGGCTGAAAGTTTGAATCGCTGGCGTGGGGAATTTGAACAGGCACGCTTGGCTCGGGAGACCGGCAAACAAAAAGCCGAGGCGGAAAATGAAAAATTACCGGTGGCCGACTCCACTTTTCGCATATGCCAGGAGAAATTTACCGAAACACAGCGTAGCCTGTTGCTGGTTGGGCAGGCTGGTCAACTGGAAGAAAGTCATCGGGCCCACGCGGCAAAAAACTTCCAACAGCTTGAATTGCGACGGGTACGGCTGACTGGCTGAGCGAAATTCCTTGATCCCAACCGGAAATTGAAGCGTTATCCCGCTTGACCCGGCAAGCGGAAAGACCAGCGCGGCTGATCTGAAAAACAAGCAGGAAACGCTCGCGCAAACTGAAAGCCTGCTGCTGAATGCCGAGGAAGTGAAACGCGAGTTTTCGCGTAAAGTGCAAATGCTGGAGCAACAGATTGTCCGGAGCCGAAGCGCGGCTTGGCGCCTTGCAGCGCTTGCAGAACCGTCTCGAAGGCAGCGAGGGACTGAGCGCATGGATTGCCAGGCATCAACTCGATACATTGCCGCGTTTGTGGCAACACATCCAGATTGAGAAGGGGTGGGAAGATGCGCTTGAAGCGGTGCTGCGCGAGCGCCTGAACAGTGTACAGCTCGGCCAATTGGAGATGGCGCGTGAGTGGGCGGACGATCCTCCTCCGGGGAAATGGGCGCTGTTCGAGTTAGCCAGGCCAGCGACCCAAGGGTTACAGGGAATACCGGGCGAACAACAGATACCGCGAAAGGAAGAGAGAGCTGGATACCGTTGCAATCGTATCTGGCTTGCGATCAATGCAGGAATCAAGACCTGCGTTGGACGAATGGCTGGGCGGAATATTTGTGGCCGAGGATGTGCGGACTGGTCTTTTGCAACGAACGAGGTTTATCTTCCGCGTGAATTGCTGGTCACCCGCGAAGGTCATATCATTACATGCCACAGTCTTACCTATTATGCTCCCGATTCGCAGTTGCATGGCGTGCTGGCGCGGCAACGGGAGATAGCCCAGATTAAAGTCGAAGCGGATGCGCTGAGAGTAAGCCTCGCGGATGAGAAAGCCGAGCTGGATATGGCGGAGGAAGCCTGCCATGCGCTCGAATCGTCCGTATCTTGTCTGCGTGATGATATCGGGGAGCTCCAGCAACTGCATCATGATGTACAAATGCGGGCGTTGAAGCTCACTCAACTCGCCGACCGCACAAGCCAGCGGCATAAGCAGATTGACAGCGAGCTGGCTGAAATCGGGCAGCAGGCAACGGCAGAGTCCTTCCGGAAGCAGGAGGCTGAAGAAAAATTGATGCGAGTATCAGTTTCAGGCCGAAGCGCTGCAACAGCAGGTACAAAAGGAAAAACAAGCGCGGGAAGCAGCGGAACAGTTTTTGGATGCACAGCGCCAGCGCGTGCGGATTGCCGAAAAGGAAATGCAGGAGGCGGCATTTCACGAAAAAACCTGCTTGAATAAAATCGCCGAAGCGGAAAATTCCATCCGGTATATCGGTGAAAATGCTGTTGAGCTCAAAGCTCATCTGGAAAAATTGCAAGCCGCGCAAGTGATTTTGATGAAACTCAACTGAACAGCCTGCTCCAGGAACGGCTGGCGCCGCGTGAACAGCGGGAACAGAGATTGGCAGTTGTGCGCAACGCCCTTGAAGATGCGGCCAGCGAATTGCGGGAAATAGAGCAGGAGCGCATGACTTCCGAACAAAAATTGCACCCATTGCGGGAATCCATTAACCAGGCACGTCTCAAGGAACAGGAAGCAAGAATCGCCGAGAATCAGTTTGGCGAGCAATTAAAAGAATCAGGGGCCGACGAGCAGGAATTGATTCGAACTCTTGGAAAAACACGCCCTTCGCATTGCAGGCTGATATCAATCGGCTGAATAGCGAAATCGCTGCCTTGGGAGCGGTCAATCCGGGTGCGCTGGAGGAATTGGAATCTTGCCAGGCACGTAAGACATATCTGGATTCACAATCGCAGGATTTGGAGGAAGCATCGGAGACGCTGGAAAATGCAATCCGGCAGATAGATCGCGAAACCCGCGAACGTCTACTGGAGACTGTCGACAAGGTCAACGGCCATCTGGAAGAAATGTTTCCTACTATGTTCGGCGGTGGACAAGCGAAACTGATATTGAGGGGCGAAGAGATTCTTGATTCGGGCATACAAATTTTCGCGCAGCCGCCGGGTAAAAAGAACAGTTCCATCCATCTTGCTGTCCGGCGGTGAAAAAGCGCTGACTGCGCTGGCATCTGATGTTCTCACTGTTTCAGCTTAATCCTGCGCCGTTTTGCCTGCTGGATGAAGTGGATGCCCCTCTGATGACAGCAATACCGAACGTTTCTGCAATCTGGTGCGGAAAATGTCGCTCCAGACCCAGTTCGTATTTATCAGTCACAATAAGATCACGATGGGAATCGCGCAGCAATTGATTGGCGTCACCATGCAGGAAAAAGGCGTTTCACGGTGGTTGCGGTAGAAATCGAAGAGGCTGTCAGATTGAGTGGCGCTGCCATGGCGACTTGAACATATGATGAACATGAGCGAATTGCAAATCAGCTTGATCGCCATTGGAATCATTGTGGTTATGGGTGTTGTTTTTTTTAACTGGATGCAGCAACGCCGCTATCGGCAGGGCGCGGAAGAAGCATTCGGCACGTAAACATGAAGATGTACTGCTGAGAAAGAAAGCCTGTCCGGCGAAGAAAATGAAAGGATTGAACCGCAACTCGGCAAAGCGATATTGCAAGAGCCCCGGATGGAGCCACGGGGAATCCAACCGAAAAACTCATCGAAGAAACTAACGAAGGACCAACGAAGAGCAGAAGAACCAGCCGAAGAACCAATCGAAGAACCATGCGAAGAACCAGCAGAAGCTGCGGAAATCGCCCAACCCAGGCGGAACCGGCACCGGCTCGGCCAGGGCCATAACGCGGTTGAGCAGGAGCCAGCGCCGCTCGAGGAGGACAACTTCCCGGATAGCGTGGATTATGTAATTGAAATCCGTAGCTGAAACACTGATCATGGATTCGAGCCTGGCAGAGGTGTTACAGCGGAAATTCGATTTCAGCAAGCCCGTGCGATGGCTGGGGCAGAGAAGTACAGAAGCATTTTGGGAAGAAATCACAACGGAGGCCAACGGTAAGGGTGGCTATACCCATCTGCGCGGTTGCCTGCAACTCGCCGATCGAGCCGGTCCGGTAAGCGAAGTAAGTCTGTCCGAATTTCGCGACATGGCGGAAAATTTCGCCACGCATGTGGCGGCAGCGGTAAATTGCCCTAATATACATAAGGCGTATGCGCGAGCAATATTGCTTGACGAATTCTGCACCCAAGTGGACGTCATGGTAGGCATCAACATTATCAGCAAGGATAATAGCGTGTTTACCGGCGCCAAAATTCGCGTCCTGGCAGAAACGTCAGGTTTCAAACTGGGAGCCGAAGGTCTGTTTCATTATCGTGATGAAAACAACACAGTCTTATTTTCCCTCGGCAACTATGAGCCTTCCCCTTTTCTTCCCGAGCAGTGTCCGCACGCTCACTACTCGTGGTATTACTTTTCTTCTTGACGTACCGGGCGTAGCAAACGGCGAAGCCGTTTTTGGGGAAATGATGCATCTCGCCGATGTTTTCACGGACAATCTCGGGGGGATCATGGTAGATGATAATCGCATACCCTTGAGCGACAGCGGCATCCGCAAAATCAAACAGCAATTAATTGCGATACAGTCCACCATGCTGTCGCGCAATATCCCTGCGGGTGGCGAAACTGCGCTGAGGCTGTTTGCGTGAGTGGGCATCCGGATGAAGTCTCTCAAGTAGCGCGCCGCATACAGGAACTGCGCGACACTATCGAACTGCATAATTACAGCTACTACGTACAGGATACCCCGACTATTCCAGACGCTGAGTACGACAAGCTGTTCCGCGAATTGGAGGAGCTTGAACAGCGCTATCCGCAACTCATTACGCCTGATTCCCCTACCCAGCGTATAGGCGCTGCCCGCTCAATGCATTTCCACAGATTGTTCATCGCACTCCCGATGCTCTCCCTTGGCAATGCATTTGAAGCAGCGGAGGTGGAAGCATTTGACCGGCGTGTGCGCCAGACCTTGGGGGTGAGCATGCGTGGAATATGCGGTGGAACCAAAATTTGACGGCCTGGCGGTAAGTCTGTGTTATGAGAATGGCATATTCAGGACCGGCGCCACCCGCGGCGATGGCTACGTTGGCGAAGATGTCACCCTGAATTTACGCACGGTCAAATCTATTCCCTTGGCGCTTAAAACCGGCGCTGGACGGAGAAACCCCTTCCTTTCTTGAGGTGCGGGGCGAGGTACTGATGTTGAAGGCTGATTTCGAGAAACTTAATCGGCAACAGCGCGCAAAAAATGAAAGGGAGTTTATCAATCCTCGCAATGCCGCGGCGGGTGCGCTACGCCAACTCGATCCCGGCATTACGGCAACCGTAGACTGAAGTTCTTCGCATATGGCATCGGTGCTTTTGAAGGCGGAAACGTGCCTCGCGATAAACATCATCATATGATGGACTATCTTGCGTCGCTGCGTTTTCCGGTTGCGCGAGAACGCAATACTGTGACCGGTGTAGCAGCATTGCTGAAATATTACCGGGAAATACGGGCGAAGCGCGAACATTTGCCCTACGATATTGATGGCACGGTATATAAGGTTAACGATCTGCGCAGCAGGAAAAGCTCGGGTTTGTTTCACGCGCTCCCCGGTTTGCCCTTGCTCATAAATTTCCGGCGCAGGAAGCGATAACGGAATTGCTGGGAATCGACGTTCAAGTAGGTAGAACCGGTGCCATGACGCCTGTTGCGCGATTGAAGCCGGTGTTTGTGGGAGGCGCCACCGTTACCAATGCAACGCTGCACAACGAGGATGAAATCAGGCGTAAAGATGTCATGATTGGTGACAGCGTAATCGTGCGGCGGGCGGGCGATGTGATTCCCGAAGTGGTGGCAGTACAGAAGGAGAGCCGACCGCCGCATGCAAGGCCATTCGTCATGCCTGACCACTGCCCGGTATGTGGCTCGAAAGCGGTGCGCCTGCCTGGTGAGGCGCTAACACGTTGTACTGGCGGGTTGTTCTGTCCGGCGCAACGAAAACAGTCGATTTTGCATTTTGCCTCACGCCGCGCCATGGATATCAACGGCCTGGGCGACAAACTCGTGGAGCAACTGGTAGACAACGCCATTATCAGAACGCCGGCGGATCTTTATAAACTGGGCATAACCGGACTCGCCGCGCTGGAGAGAATGGCGGACAAATCCGCAAGCAATGTCATAAGCGCCATCGAAAAAAGTAAAAATACCACGCTGGCCCGATTTATTTATTCGTTGGGTATCCGTAATGTGGGCGAGACCACTGCCAAGGATCTGGCCCGGTACTTCGGTGGGCTGGATCGGTTGATTGCAGCGGATGCGGAAAGTTTGCGTCTGGTGCCGAATATTGGACCTGTAGTGGCTGAGAGCATTGCCGATTTTTTTGGAGAAAGGCACAATCTCGAAGTTATCGAGCAATTGCGCGCCAGCGGAATACGGTGGAAGGAAGACGAAGGCGCATCAGGCAAAGGCGAGTTTCGATGATACCTCGGATATGGGCAAAGCCGGCGGCAAGATTTTCGTGCTGACGGGGAGCCTGCCAAATCTGACACGGGAGGATGCCAGGGAGAAAATAGAAGCCGTTGGGGGAAAAGTAACAGGCAGCGTTTCGGCAAAAACCGATTATGTAGTGGCTGGCGCAGACCCGGGCAGCAAGTATGACAAGGCTGTTGAATTGGGAATAACGGTCCTTGACGAGGCAGGACTGCTACAATTATTGCGAGGTTCGCAGGGTTGATTCAAGTTGATTTTTCCGAAATTCCAACACTAAGCGAGTGCGTTCATGGCCAAAATAACTAAAGCGGTTTTCCCCGTGGCAGGGATGGGCACCCGTTTCCTCCCCGCCACCAAGGCGAGCCCCAAGGAAATGATGCCCGTGGTGGATAAGCCGTTGATCCAGTATGCGGTTGAAGAGGCCGTAGCGGCGGGCATAACAGAGATGATTTTTATAACCGGACGTCATAAGCGTGCTATCGAAGATCATTTCGATAAAGCTTACGAGATGGAAGCAGAGCTGGAAGCACGTGGTAAAACGGAAACGCTGGAAGTACTGCGAAATATTCTGCCGAAAAACGTTTCCTGCATCTATATCCGTCAATCGGAAGCGCTCGGGTTAGGCCATGCAATATTATGTGCTCGCCCCGCAGTGGGTAATGAACCATTCGCAGTACTGCTTGCGGACGACTTGCTTGCGGATGACGAACCGATCATGCAACAGTTGTGCCGAGTGTATGAACAGAACGGTTGCTCGATATTGGCCGTACAAGACGTCGAGCCGGAAGATACGGTGAATTACGGCATTGTGAAATGCGGGCCGGGGATGAACCGGCTGCACCCTATCACCGGTATTGTTGAAAAACCTGAGCCAGAGAATGCGCCTTCAACATTAGGTGTTGTGGGCCGCTATATTTTGACTCCCAAAATTTTTGAGCATCTGGAAAAAATCGATCCCGGCGCGGGTGGAGAAATCCAACTGACGGACGGCATCGCCTCGCTATTATTGGAAGAGCGCGCGTTGGCGTATGAATTCTCGGGTACCCGTTACGATTGTGGAAGCAAGATAGGTTACCTCAAGGCTACTATCGCGCTGGCGCTTGAGCATCCGGAAGTACGCCAGGAATTTTCCGATTATCTGGATGCCAGATGCCGCGACATTCCTTCTGTTTGATGATTTTTTTCTTTTCACGGTTTCAGCTGATATTCATATTGATCTAATGCTTTCTTGCGAAGAAGCGAAGAAAATCCTCGGCGCGGCGGAGCAGATATTTTCTGCTGACGTGGTATCCCAGACGGTCAAACACATGGCAGCCGAGATTACTGCGGCGCTATCGCATCGGTATCCATTGGTATTGAGCATAATGGGCGGGCGCCGTGGTGTTTACCGGTCAATTGCTGCCGCTGCTGGAATTTCCGCTCAATTTCGACTACCTCCACGTCAGCCGCTACGATAATGAGACTCGGGGTGGTAAAATCAATTGGAAGGTATCACCTCCCGAAAACGTGCGAAACAGGGTAGTGTTAGTGCTGGATGACGTCCTTGATGAAGGGATCACGCTTGCGGCAATCCGTGAACGGGTCATGAGCCAAGGCGCAACGGCCTTCTACAGTGCTGTTTTTGCTGAGAAGGTCATAGGCAAACCCAAGCCCATCAGCGCGGATTTTGTGGGTGTCATGCTGCCGGATCGCTTTGTGTTTGGCTTCGGAATGGATATCTATGGCGCATGGCGGAATCTCCCCGCGATTTACGCCTTGAAGGCGTAGAAGAAACCTGAAAAAATATGCAGTTGCAAAATCGCTAACGTCGCTTATTCGCTAACACGCGACAAAAACGAAAGCTGCGGAGTGAACGCTCGCGAGCCATGGTTTTTTAAAAGCGGTCAAGGGCACTTTTCAATATCTCTGGATTTCTGAAAGACATGCTTGCAATCATCGGTGGCACAGGTATGGCCCAGCTTGCCTGTCTTGAGATATCGCATCGGCGCATTATGACGACACCCTATGGCGAACCGTCGAGCCCGCTGACTTTCGGCAAAATTAATGACCATGAGGTTGTATTCCTGGCACGCCACGGCTATGGGCACACCATTCCACCCCATGAGGTAAATTACCGTGCCAACCTCTGGGCGTTACACTCATTGGAACTGACCCGGGTGATAGCTGTCGCTTCGGTAGGCGGCATCCGCTCGGATTTAACACCCGGTGTGGTTGCAATTCCCGACCAGATTATCGATTATACCCATGGTCGCAAGTATACTTATCACGACAACACAGCCAAGTCGGTTACTCATATCGATTTCACCGAACCCTATTGCCAGTTGACTCGTGGACGCTTACTCGAGGCAGCAGGACGCGCCAATGAAAATGTGATTGATGGTGGTGTCTATGGCGCAACTCAAGGGCCACGGCTGGAAACCGCAGCCGAAATCAATCGCATGGAACGGGACGGGGTAGATATGGTAGGGATGACCGGTATGCCCGAAGCGGCACTCGCCAAAGAATTAGGCCTCTGCTATGCGTCTATCACGGTAGTGGCCAATTATGCCGCAGGACGTAAAACGAGCGCACATGCGATTCGTCTGGAAGATGCTCATGCTGTTCTGGAGAAAGCGATGGTGGGTGTCAGGAATATTCTCGAGCATGCGGTGGAGCTCGATGTCGATTAAGCCGGTTTTGAGAATGGGCGATCCCGGATTGCTCGAAGTGGCCCGCAAAGTGGAGGCGTTCGGCACCCCCGAGCTCGAGGCCCTGATTCGTGATATGCATGACACCATGGAAGCGCTCAACGGCGCGGGACTGGCTGCACCTCAGATTGGAGTCGGCCTGCAAGTCGTGATCTTCGGGGTGAAGCGCAATCCACGCTATCCTGATGCGGAGGAGGTGCCTTATACCGTGCTGGTAAATCCGGCGTTAACGCCGCTCACAAGGACCATGGAACAGGGTTGGGAGGGCTGCCTGAGTGTTCCAGGCATGCGCGGCATGGTTCCACGCTTTACCAACGTGCGCTATCAGGGTTCGGATCAGTATGGTAAATCCATAGATCGCAGTGTCGAGGGGTTCCACGCCCGTGTCGTACAACACGAGTGCGACCATTTGGATGGCATTCTCTACCCCATGCGTATTACTGATTTTCGTACATTTGGTTTTACCGACGTTCTGTTTCCAGATGAGGCGCCAATGGACGAGTAAGCCGAGCTATCCATCCTCATCCTTACTCATCAGCCTGTCAATTTATAGAATGCCGGGCTGGAGTAATGTACATCAATGTACATTACTGCTGCGGCAACCTTTCTTTTCAAATTTCATCCATTCTTAAACCGGAGCAGGCCAGTTGTTGTGCCAGCAATTGCGCCAGATGGCGTGCACTTCGTTTCCCGCTTTCAACGATGATATGTGCTGTCTCCCGGTAAAGCGGATCCCGTTGCGCATAAAGCTCAGTCAGTTTCGTGCGAGGATCCTGAGTCTGGAGCAATGGACGATTCTTGTCATGTCGCGTTCGTCGCCACAAATCATCAATTGTGGCTCTCAAATAGATCACGGTGCCGCTACGCTTCAGCATTTCACGGTTTTCTGCGCTCAGCACTGCTCCACCTCCTGTGGCAAGCACAATATTTCCGGTTTTCACCAGTTCGGAGAGCATTTCTGTTTCCCGCTTGCGGAAACCAGCCTCGCCCTCAATTTCAAAAATAAGGGGTATGCTAACGCCGGTTCGCTTCTGGATTTCCCGATCCGAGTCATAAAACTTTTTTTCGAGAAAATTCGCCAGAAGCCTGCCAACCGTTGTTTTTCCCGCGCCCATCATTCCGACCAGAAAAATATTTCCGCCTGTCTCGTCCAGGACGGGCTCGCCTACCATATTATCCAGCGTCACCATTGCTTTAATTGCATACATTCACGAATTGTAGCCGAAATGCCCGATCCACGTTAAACCTAAATCCGGTAGTTGACCGCTCATTTAATAGATCAGTGTTATGATTAATAACAATATTTCATATTATTTGACGCTCACCTTCCGGGTGAGGGCGCTACGGGGTGAATTGCACAGTTTTTGCGGCACATGGCTGCGTTGCAACTTCTTGGAATGGAACGGCGCCCCGAAGCGTCGCCCGAGGGGCCCCGCGAAGCGGGGATCGGGCAGCGCAGGGGATGCCGCGATCGTGCTCCACACGCAAGGGGGTGCACGCATCCCGCTTCGGGGTCGCACCTTCCTGCGGAAGGCACTGCTCCGCCCTGCGCGGTCGCATTCCGCGTCGTTGCGCCTTGCCCTGCACCCCAAAAACCGTACACTTCCCCCCGTCCAACTACCGGATTTAGGTTATACAATATGTTCAGGTTTTGGCTGCCAAGGGCTAAAACAATACCCGCCCAGTCAGATCGAGTATAAATGTATGTTGATGGCAATGGGCTCGGCTTACCGATCACTCGCAAGTCGAAGGGCGGTGTAAGCAGATAACTAGATAACTCTCAGCAGAACGAGGAGAAGAGCAAGACGAAGAGGCGAAAACCGCAGCTACGACCCACAGCCAGGCGGCGTTCGGGTAAGTTTAAGTGGGGTATGTCACTTCAACCTGATGCGAGGCGCCTTAGCAGAACTCATCCTGATTCAGCCGTCCGTCCCGGTCAATGTCCAGACCTTCAAAAGTCCGAGCTGACATTCTCTGTGCCGCTGCTTCGTCAGTGCTGATATAACCATCCTCATCGGTGTCGTATAATTCCCATGGAGGCGCCACTGCCTCTGACGTATTCCGGTTTCCCTCGGGAGGCGCCTCTGCATAGGCCGGCCCTGCGGCGCCGGCAATCAGTATTGCAAACCACTGCAGTTTGAAGACCTGGCATGTTGAAAAATATCTCACGGGACCGCCTTTATGATAGTAGCTGGCGCTGGCCAGAAGAAATATCCAGCTAGAGCAGCAATGCAGATCAACATCGCTCAGTTCATCAAGAAGTAAATTATTATTAAAACAAACGCGGGTACGCCTAGAATCCAGGCAAGAACATATTTACCCATGATAACTCTCCTCAAAAAAAGCAGAAGCGGCTTGTTTCGGGCACTGCCATATTCACATCTGCATTTTTTCGTTGCCGAATCATGGGCGGCGGTTACGCGAGCGCAGCGAATTTATCATCGAGGGCAGGACCTGACGCATAATAAGTGTTCTTGCGCTGCTGCCCAGTATTCCTGCCGTGAGCGCTACGCCGCCTTTCACCGCTTTGTTCAGTCGTCCGCGTGAAACCAACGACAGCGCAACAAGCGCGCCGGAGACGTAATACGGATGTCGCGTTATGAATTTGAACGTATGGCTGCGAGGGAACGCATGCGTATCATGGACTTGTTCGTCTTCATGCTCATGGACAAACCTGGATCGATAATTTCTACGACTGGCATCCATCCGCTCCAGTAGCGCTTTTTGTTCATCTTCGAGAGCGGTGCTCATACCACATCCTTCATTAGCTTTATATCCTGCTGCAATTCGTCACGCACGACATCGAAGGCTGAAACAGAAACTGTCTGTTTTGGTGCTGCGGCGTAAACCAGAAAAGCTATCAATGTGTAAATGCCGGCAATACCCCATGCGGAGAGTATGCGATAAGGGGTGTCCCAGCAGGTAATGATGACGGCCAACCCCAGGAAGATCAGACTCAAGGCAGAAAAAAGCGCTGCCATTAGATAACTGACCGCTTGCTTCTTCCAATTTTGAACCTGAATCTCCGCTGATAACTTCACCAACTCGAGATAGTCGTCGACGCGCTCTAAGGCAAGTGTTCCGAGTTGTTTGGCTTTTTTGATGGACTCAAACATGGCGATTATCTCGACTGGGGTGCTGGGGCCGGATTGACGGTTAACGGCGCGTCATCAACAAGCCGATCAGGAAGCCGATGCCGGCGGCGTAACCTACCGATTGCAGGGGATGCTCCTTTATACACTCCTTGGAACACTCAACACCGTAGTCGAACTGTTCGCGCGCATCGTGGGCCAGGTCCGCTGCCGCTTCACGGGTGGAGGCAACCTTTGCCATCAGTTTTTCCTTGGCTTCCTCGAGGTCAACATCCGATAAGCTGGGTATTCGCGAAATCAGGTCGTCAAGATCGGCTCTGAGATTGGCAAGTTCTTCACTCGCGACGTCACCCACCTGCTTACCCGCGGATTTGGCCGCATTTCCGACCCGCTGAGCTGCGGTGCCGGCCCGGTCCGCCATGTTTTCCGCCGCGGCTTTTGCGTCATCAATCTTATCCGAAGTATTCTGTTCCATAATGGCTCCTTCAATTGTTAGTCAGAAGATATACGCAGTACTCGGTTGCGAGCGCCTTGTCATGAATGATCAGTTTCTCACAATTGTTGACATGGCTATGTACGTTGACACACATAATCCAAATCCGGCAGTTGACCGCTCACTCCATCCCGTCCAACTGCCGAATTCAGGATAATTGAATCGCTATCAACGCGATCCTACTATTTCTCTTCTGTGATCTCAACATACAGGCCCTTCCGCGCCGGAAACGCAACGCACGCCAGAGGTATATATCGCATTTCGCAGGTTCAAATTGAGTGAATCCCGGCAAAAATGATATAATTTCGCGCTAATCTGGCTTTGCGTCAAATTCGTTCCCAAGTTTCGGGAGGAGTTTTTCGTAAGTCAGCTTAAATTCGCATATCCGTCTGTTTCAAATAGGGTGCTCTTGAGAAGAGCGACTATGGCGGATAGAGGCTCAACCCCAAAGGAGAAATTCATGTCAGTAACCATGCGGCAAATGCTGGAGGCGGGCGTCCATTTCGGGCATCAGACCCGTTTCTGGAATCCCAAGATGGCACAGTACATTTTCGGCCATCGCAACAAGATACACATCATCAATCTCGAAAAAACCCTGACGATGTACCAGGACGCGATGAACTATGTGCGCCAGTTATCGGCCAACAAGGGCAATATCCTGTTTGTCGGCACCAAACGCCAGGCGCGCGATATCGTGCGTGAGGAAGCCCTCCGCTGCGGTGCTCCCTATGTCGATCAGCGCTGGCTCGGCGGGATGCTCACCAACTTCAAGACGATAAAGCTATCGGTCAAGCGTCTGCATGATATGGAGGCGATGGCGGAGGATGGCACTCTCGATAAGCTTTCCAAGAAAGAAGCGCTGGATATTCAGCGCGATCTGGAAAAGCTCGATCGCAGCCTAGGCGGCATCAAGAACATGAAAGGTTTGCCCGATGCCATGTTTGTGATTGATGTCGGTTACCAGAAAGGAGCGATTACGGAGGCCAAGAAGCTCGGCATACCGATAGTCGGCGTGGTGGACACCAACCACAGCCCTGAGGGGTTGAACTATGTTATCCCTGGCAATGATGATTCCAGCCAGGCGATACGCCTTTATGCGCGTGGTGTCGCCGATGCGATTCTGGAAGGGCGCAATCAGGCCATGCAGGAGATCGTTAAAAATGAGCTGGCAGAGGCGGATGAGGCAATAGCCGCGGAATAACAGAGGGCTGCCGTTAGCTGGCCAGATGGACTTTCCTCTGCGAAGGCGACGCTGGCGATATGATCCACGCCCGGCTACTTTAACAAATTATATCTGGAGTGAATATGGCGGACATCACCGCAAAAAGGGTGAAGGAATTGCGCGACATGACCGGTCTAGGCATGATGGAATGCAAGAAAGCGTTGACTGAAACCGGCGGGGACATCAAAGCGGCGGAGGATCTGCTGCGCATCAAGAGTGGCGCCAAGGCGAGCAAGGCGGCCGGGCGTGTTGCGGCGGAAGGAATGGTGGCGGCATATATTACGCCGGATGGCAAGAGCGGCGCCTTGGTGGAAGTCAACTGCGAAACTGATTTTGTCGCCCGAAATGAAGACTTTATCGGTTTTGTCCGCGATCTTGCGCAATTGGCAGCGACGAAAAATTTAGCCGATACCGAAGCATTGGCGAGCGCTGCGCTGCCGGGCGGGGAAAACGTAGATGAGTTCCGGGAAGCCCTGGTAATGAAATTAGGCGAAAATATCAGCCTTCGCCGTTTCGCGCGCCATGTAACGCAGGGGCATCTTGCTTCATACCTGCATGGTGCAAAAATTGGCGTAATGGTCGATTACACAGGGGGTGACCAGACGCTGGGCAAGGATCTGGCGATGCACATCGCGGCCAGCAAGCCGATATGTGTGTCAAGCGAGCAGGTATCGCCCGAGTTGCTGGCGCGCGAAAGGCAGATCTACACGGCACAGGCGGCGGAAAGCGGTAAGCCTGCCGATATCGTCACAAAGATGGTTGATGGGCGTGTTGTCAAATATCTTGCTGAAGTGACTCTTCTCGGCCAGCCATTCGTCAAGAATCCGGATCAGACTGTGGAGAAACTACTTACCGCAAAGTCTGCGAAGGTTAATGGCTTTACCTTGTTTATCGTGGGTGAGGGCATCGAAAAGAAAACTGGCGATTTTGCCGCCGAAGTGATGGCGCAAGTAAACCAAGCCAAAGAAGACAACACATCGCAGCCAAATTGATTATTCACTATTCATGACGATCGCCTCTTACAAGCGTATTCTGCTGAAGCTCTCCGGCGAAGCCCTTATGGGCGATGATAGCTATGGCATCAATCGGGCGGTAATTGAACGAATCGTAGCCGAGATCGCCGACGTAATTCAGTTGGGTGTCCAAGTGGCCGTGGTAATTGGCGGCGGCAATATTTTTCGAGGAATAACGTCCGCTGAAGATGGGATGGATCGCGCCACCGCGGATTACATGGGGATGCTGGCTACGGTCATGAATGCCCTGGCGCTGCAGGATGCCATGCGCCGCGGCGGTTTGGTAAGCCGGGTACAATCGGCGTTGCGTATTGATCAAGTCGTGGAGCCTTATATTCGTGGGAAGGCCATACGTTATCTGGAGACCGGGAAGGTGGTGATTTTTGCCGCCGGTACAGGCAATCCTTTTTTCACGACCGATACGGCTGCCGCGCTACGCGGGATGGAAATGAACGTCGATATCGTGCTCAAGGGCACCAAGGTGGATGGCGTTTATACCACTGATCCCAAGACGAATCCCGACGCAATCCGCTATCAAAAGCTATCATTTGATGTGGCCATTGCCCAGAATCTCAAGGTGATGGATGCGACGGCATTGACTCTTGTGCCGCGATCAGAAGTTGCCGCTCAATGTATTCAGCATCTTCAAGCCCGGTGCGCTGAAACGGGTGGTGATGGGGGAAGATGAGGGAACGCTCGTGCAGGCTTGAAATGGCCAATATTTTTACTACTCAATTCCCATTGGAATCACCGTAAAATAGGGCCTGTCAACGAACAGTGCAAAATTCCGTTATTCTGTAAACGACAATCATGATCGCCGAGATAAAAAAATCCGCTGAACAAAAAATGCAGAAGAGCCTGGATGCGCTGAAACTGGATCTGGGCAAGATACGGACCGGCCGGGCTCACACGGGTCTGCTGGATCATGTTACGGTCGACTATTATGGCGCACCCACGCTCATCAATCAGGTCGCGAACGTCAACCTGGCGGATGCACGCACTATCACAGTCGCGCCATGGGAAAAGAAAATGCTGGGTGCGATTGAAAAAGCGATTCGGAATTCCGATCTGGGGCTGAATCCTGTCACTGTCGGCGAGTTGATCCGCGTGCCCATGCCGGCGCTTACCGAAGAGCGTCGTCGTGATCTCACCAAGGTGGTAAAGCATGAGGGTGAAACTGCGCGGGTGGCGGTGCGAAATATCCGCCGTGACGCAAATACGCATCTAAAGGATTTGCTGAAGGAAAAAGAAATAGCCGAGGACGACGAACGCCGCGGACAGGATGAGATTCAGAAAATCACCGACCGTCATATCGCGGAAATAGACAAACTTCTGCAGATCAAAGAAGCCGAACTGATGGCGATCTGAGGTTAAGCAACGTAGCACAAAGATATTGCGGAGGTAAGCATCCGCTTTCGCGAACCGGTGCTCGAATTACTGGATTTTAAATGTCCTTGACTCAACCGTATCTCCCATGCCCGTTACCACCAGTTCAACCCGGGAAATACCTGAAACCGGCCTGATTCCGCGGCATATCGCCATCATCATGGACGGCAATGGCCGCTGGGCGAAAAATCGCTTCATGCCGCGAATGGCTGGGCATAAACGCGGCGTGGAAACAGTCCGCACGGCGATCAAGGCTTGTATGGAGCGTGGTGTGGAATATCTCACCTTATTCGCGTTCAGCAGCGAAAATTGGCGCAGGCCGACGGACGAAGTCGCATTCCTGATGCAGCTTTTCATTAGCGTGCTCGAGCAGGAGGTTACCAAACTGCACGAGAACGGCATTTGCTTCAAAGTGATCGGCGATTTGTCTAAATTTGATCCAAAAATAGTCGAATTTGTTCGTAATGGCGAGGCGCTTACAGCCGGAAACAATCGATTTACACTTACCATCGCGGCCAATTACGGCGGGCG
>CAWKMH010000023.1:0-52848 GCA_963850515.1 uncultured beta proteobacterium | reverse complement strand
GGCTACAACGATTACAAGCATAATGAAATAGAGAGTACCGGCGAAATCGCGACCCGATTTAAAAACCAGGGGTTGGAAAGCCGCGCCGAGCTTCTGCATGCACCGATAGCAAAGTGGCAGGGGGCATTCGGTTTCCAATTTCAGGATCGTAATTTTTCCGCCCTGGGCGAGGAAGCCATAGTGCCGGTTACAAAATCCAATTCCGCTGGTCTATTCCTGGTCGAAGAGCGGAACTGGGATCGTTGGCGGCTGGAACTCGGCGGCCGGATCGAGCGTGCGACGCAGGATCCGCAGAACAATATCAATCCGTCACGCGCATTCAGCCTTTATAACGTCTCCGCGGGCACCTTGTGGAAATTCATGGATGGCTATGGGCTGGGCCTGACTGGCACGCGAGGGCAACGTGCACCGTCTACCGAGGAACTGTACATGCACGGGGCTCATCGCGGCACGGCCACATTCCAGACCGGTGACAGCACCTTATCCAGCGAGACAACCAACAATATCGATCTTGCGCTACGCAAGACCATCGGCATGGTGAAATGGAAGGTCAATGTGTTTCATAACTGGATTGATAATTACATTTTCGTACGCAGTGCCGACACCAATGGGGATGGCGTGGCGGATCGCGTCGACGATACCGGAACACTGGATCCCTATGGCGATTTTCTGGTACAGAATTTCGCGCAGACCGGAGCGAGATTTTATGGCGCGGAAGCAGAAGCCATCTTCACATTGAAGCCCGACACCATCGACTTGCGGTTGTTTGCCGATTATGTGCGCGGAAAACTGAATAATGGAGGTAACGTTCCCCGTATCACTCCACCACGGTTTGGACTGGAATTCAACCACAGGACCGGGCCCTTGACAATGAACGTCAGCGCCACTCGCGTGATGCGTCAAAGCCGCCGCGCGGCACTTGAAACCAGCACTCCAGGATACACCCTGGTGAATGTCGAGGTGACTTACCGTATCAAGGAAACGAAATCGAACGGTATCAAAATCTTCGTTCAGGGCAAGAATTTGCTTAATGAAGAGATGCGCGTGCATACCTCTTTCCTGAAGGATTTCGCGCCGTTGCCGGGAAGATCGCTGGTGGTCGGCTTGAGAGGCGAGTTTTGATTGCGGCTAACCGGTTAACTCCCTGATTGAATCCAGGAAGGCTGTTTTCCAGGTCCAGAAGCGCCAATCTTCACAATCGGTGCGCACGACGGCGCCAATCCAGCCATGCATCCACTCTTGTGCGATAGTAGTGAATCCAGTCATGCTGATGTTCTTGCACTTCATATTTTTTACCACGCTTATGATAAGGATGCAATCATCATATCCGCTCAGGCCGAGCAGGTCGTAATGCTTCTGCATGGGACGGGTCATGGGATAGTTGTTGGTGAATAAGGGAACCAGTATTATTCGAAAGGGTAGATGTCCGAGCTCGCTCGTCACCCGAGCCAGCAACTGACGCTTTCCATGGACGATTGGATCGCTCGTGTAAATTACCGAGATTCCGTCTTCGGTCAGCCTGCCTGGCAGTTCATGCAAGAGGCGAATGGTAAATTCAATGCCAATATCGCCACCCCCTATGGGCAGCAGTGCTCCAACAGGATGAGGAACATAAGGCGTGTTTGCGGTGATGCAATCGAAGCGTCCCGGAATGTTTGAAAAGAGATCGCTATGTACCGCACGAACGGTCGTTAATTTGTTGAGGCGGGCGTTCGCCTCTACCATTGCAAGCGCGCGCGGATTGATATCGGCGCAAAAGCTCTCTTCGGACTGCCGGGCAAGGGATATACCCTGCACACCGCTTCCCGTGCAAAGATCAAGCGATCGCGAAAAATGGCGGCCCCTGCAGTACTTCTCCGCGATATCGACCATCAAATGAGAATCCCATCCGATATACACAAAATCAGGTCTATCCCTCGACGGATCGCAAAGGAAATACCTGCCCCTTACAGGGTAGCAGCGAACGTTCGATCTGACTGCATCGTTTGAGATAGACAGAATCCCCGCATCCTCAAGAATTCGCAGGCTGTCGGTATTTATAACGGTGCTGATGCGGTCCCGCGCAACATTCCGATGGAAAAAAAATAGATCAAATAGTATTGCTGGCGAGGGGCCTTTCTCCCGGCTCGAGCAAAGCTGTATAGAGAGCCTGCCAAGGCGACTCTTTCCAGCAATTGACACCGCCGCTGGCGAATTTTGCGAGTCGGATAGGTTCGGAATACCAGCGATTCCCACCCGCTTGGGGCAGCCTGGTTGCGCACTCATACTGGGAGTTTTGCAGAATCGACGAAAGAACGGCAGCAGCCTCCTCTGTAAACCCTGTGGGTTCGAAACGAGTTCCCTTGCGGTCTACTGATTCCTGAGTGGATAATGTCTCTATCGGATCCATTCGCGCCGTGAGGTTCCAGTGCGGTTTGTATTACGTAATGGGTAGTCAGATAACGGTGCGCATCTGCGTACTGTGCGAATCTACCACGGAAATCAGATGGGGTGCAATTTAGTAACAGGAGCGCTCTGGTCGCGGGACGGTCTTGCTTGCTTACTACATTCAATGTTCAGTTGTCTGTTAAGCCTGAGCGGAATGTGGCAAACTTCGGCATTACCTTTTATATCCAGGTATGTTGATCCGTGTCTCCTTACGAACTCTTTATTGGTCTGCGCTACACGCGCGCCAAGCGCCGTAATCACTTCATCTCCTTCATTTCCCTGATTTCCCTGATGGGGATCACGCTCGGCATGACAGCTCTTATTACGGTAATGTCGGTCATGAACGGCTTTCAGAAAGAAGTACGGTACACGTATCCTCGGTGTGGCGTCGCACATCCAGGTAAGCGGCAGTCGACGGCTATTGACCGACTGGCGCCAGGTCGCGCATGAAGCGCTCAAGCATCCCGAAGGTAGAGGCTGCCGCACCTTATGTCAGCGCGCAAGGCATGGTTTCATTCGATCAGATTGTTAGTGGCGTGGTGGTAAGAGGCATTTTGCCGGATATGGAAAACAGTGTTGCCGATCTGGCCCGAGATGATGGTGGACGGCGAGCTTGATAATCTTGTGCCGGGACGATTTGGCATTGTTATCGGCCGGGAATTGGCGCGAGCTCTGGGTGTATTCACGGGTGACAAGATTGTATTGATCTCGCCTCAGGGACAGGTAACGCCAGCAGGTATATTGCCGCGTCTCAAGCAGTTCACAATTATCGGCATCTTCGAAGCAGGACATTTCGAGTATGACTCGGGTTTGGTGCTGATTCATTTGGCGGACGCACAAAAGCTGTACCGCATGGAGGATGATCAGGTATCGGGTGTGCGGCTGAAGCTGCGACGATCTGTTCCAGGCGCCGCAAGTAGCGCGAGAGCTTGCACCAATGATTTCCGCAGATGTTCATATCACCGATTGGAGCCGCCAGCATGCCAATTATTTCCGCGCGATCCAGATCGAGAAGCGCATGCTGTCGCTTATTCTCGCCCTCATCATCGCTGTTGCCGCATTTAATATTGTATCGACCCTGGTGATGGCGGTAACCGATAAGCAGTCCGATATCGCGATTCTGCGCACGTTGGGCGCAAGCCCGCGCAGTATCATGAAGATCTTCATCGTGCAGGGTACGCTGATCGGAGTCCTCGGTACGACGCTGGGCGTGATTGGCGGCGTGCTGCTGGCATACAATGTGGAGGCAGTGATAGCGACTATCGAGCGCCTGTTCAGCGTGCAATTCCTTTCACGGGAAGTTTATTACATCAGCGAGATTCCATCTGACCCGCACCTCGCCGACGTGATAACTGTGGCGGTGGTATCGTTTGTGCTGACATTGCTGGCAACCACTTTATCCGAGCTATCGGGCTTCCAGAGTCAATCCTGCAGAAGCGCTGCGGTATGAATAAAACGATTATTTCCTGCCGCAACCTGCGCAAAAGTTATTATCAAGGTAAGCTGGAAGTGCCGGTACTTATGGGCATAGACCTGAATGTCAAAGCGGGAGAAACGCTTGCTATCGTCGGCACGTCGGGTTCCGGCAAAAGTACGCTACTGCATCTGTTGGGCGGGTTGGACGCACCCACGGGCGGCGATATACGCATCATGGGGCAGAAAATTGCCGCCATCAATGAAGAAGAAAGATGCAGACTTACGTAATAGGTCGCTGGGTTTCATTTATCAATTTCATCATTTGCTGCCCGAATTCAGCGCGCTGGAGAATGTTGCCATGCCGTTACTCATTCGACGCATGAGCAATACTGAAGCATATGAGAATGCAGCGAAAGTTCTGGCAGCAGGTGGGTCTGGGCCATCGTCTTTCCCATACGCCCGGAGAACTCTCGGGTGGCGAGCGCCAGCGTGCGGCGGTTGCGCGTGCGCTGGTTACCCGGCCCGCCTGTGTTCTTGCGGATGAGCCTACCGGCAATCTCGACCGGCGTACGGCGGCGGGGTTTTCGACCTGATGATGGAACTTAATCACAGACGTGGGCGCAAGCCTTGTCATTGTCACCCACGATCCGGAATTGGCCAGGAAGGCGGGCAGGATACTGCACCTGGAGGACGGTATATTGGCCGAATAACACGGCAACGTACCGCTTCAATATATCTCGCTATCCCTTGATCTGCCTGAATGCGCTAATGAATTCATCATCATTTCATTCCATGTGGTCAGTGCGCTTTATAGCCGCACGCCGTTTTGCCCGTTTGCGCCATTCATGAATAGTGTATAGCCGCCATCCTCCACGCACCAGGAAATAGCCTGCGAGAGAGAGCAACAGCGCCAGCAGGAACATACCCAGAAGTAGAGGCTTTCCGAGCGAGACCACCCAGTCCATCAATGCGGGTACCCACTCGCTAATACCTTTATCCATCAGGTGCAGCTCTGTTTGGGGCATATTGCCGGTACCGTTACCCGTAACGAACGCGCCAATGGCATACGCAGCCATATATATGGGCAGGATAGTGAAGGGGTTGGAATAGAGCGTGGTAACCACCGCCACCGGGAGATTCACCTTGAAAATGATGGCAAACAAAGCGGCAAAAAAGAATTGTATCGGATTGCTGCCGGGAATCAGGCCGGTGAACAATCCAACCGCGACGCCACCTGCAACTGAACGTCGATGCAGATGCCACAGATTGTGATGATGCAACTGTTCTCCGAATAGTCCGACAAATCGGTTCTGCCGAATGGTCTCGTGAGAAGGCAGATATTTTTTGAAGAATTTTCGAACCATGGGATGAGTGTACGGAAATACCGGCGGGCCATGCAAACATAATAACTTGTCGACAGGAGACAATCCTGACCAGAAACCCATCCAACTTAAAGAAAACAGCCGCCGCTGCCGCGGCTCTTCGTGACGCCTAGCACTCAACAAACCGACACTCAACAAACCGACGCTTATCGTATAACCCGAAGCCGCGATCCGATCTGGCCCCGGCATTACCTTGTCAGTAGTTCAACCTTCCTTCTTATCGTACGATTCTTAATCGCGGAAATCACTGATGCGAGCATATATTCTGGCATTTGCCCTTGGAGTATGGCTGCTGCAACAGCAGGCGGAACTGCCGGATATTCGATGGGCATGGGCGCTCCTGCCTGGCGCGGTGTGCGCGCTCCTGCTCTCGCGCTGCCGGGCCCAACATTTTTACCGTAACGGGCAAAGTATTATTGGCTGGTGTCTTGCTGGGTATGGGGTTTTTCTGGGCGGCTGCTTTCGCCCAGTCGCGCTTGGCCGATGCGCTCCCGCATGAATGGGAAGGGCGCGATATCCAGTTGATCGGGGTAGTTGCGGAACTGCCGCAAGTCAATGAGAACAGTGTCCGTTTTGCTTTCGAAGTGGAGCGCGTGCTGACCGAAGAAGCCATCGTTCCTGCGCGCATTTCGCTCGCCTGGTATAAGGAGCGGGGAAAGCAGGTGACGATCTCCGAGGCCGCGCCGCCGCAGATCAATGCCGGCGAGCGCTGGCGCATCACGGCCCGGCTCAGGCGTCCGCATGGCAGTGTCAACCCCCACGGCTTCGACTTTGAGCAGTGGGCTCTGGAGCGGAATCTTCGCGCCACAGGTTACGTGCGCAAAGATGACGAGAATATGCGCCTGGATGAAATGGTCGATCGCCCGGCTTACCAGGTTGAGCGTCTGCGCCAGGATATCCGCCAGCGTTTCATCCAGGCATTGCCCGACCATGCCTATACCGGTGTTCTGGTGGCGCTGGCGGTCGGCGATCAGCGCGCCATTCCACGCGAACAGTGGCAAGTATTTACCCGCACCGGCGTAAATCATCTCATGAGCATATCCGGGCTGCACGTTACCATGGTATCCGGACTCATTTTTGCGCTGGTGTATTGGCTGTGGCGCAGAAGCCACCATTTAACGCTGTGGTTGCCGGCGCGCAAGGCGGCGGTCGTCGCGGGGCTGGCGGCAGCGCTGGGTTACGCGCTGCTTGCAGGCTTCGCCGTACCGGCGCAGCGTACAGTGTATATGCTCGGGGTAGTCGCCATCGCTTTGTGGCTGGGCCGCTTCACCTCCGCCACGGCGGTACTGGCCTGGGCATTGCTGGCGGTAATACTTCTTGATCCATTGGCGGTACTTTCAGCGGGCTTCTGGTTATCGTTTGGTGCAATAGCGGTCATCATGCTGATATCGGCCGGGCGTATCGGCAGAATGCACTGGTTATCCGGCTGGGCTCGGGTGCAATGGGCAATAACGCTCGGCCTGATACCCCTCCTTCTGGCGATGTTCCAACAGATATCGCTGGTTTCGCCTATTGCCAATGCGATAGCAATCCCGCTGGTGAGCCTGGTGGTCGTTCCCTTAACACTGCTGGCTACATTCCCGCCACTCGACTTCATGCTGTTGCCCGCGCACTGGGTACTAAGCGGTTGCATGGAGGCAATGCGGTGGATGAGCGATGTACCCCAGGCGGTCTGGAGCCAGCATGCGCCGCCTGCCTGGGCAGTAGCAGCCGGCGTGGCCGGAATTTTCTGGATGCTGCTGCCGGGGAGGCTGGGGCTGGGACTTACCACAGGTTTTCCCGCCCGCTGGCTGGGGTTGATAGCGCTGCTGCCGCTATTTCTGGTCCTTCCTCCTAAACCGGCATCGGGGGAATTATGGCTGACGGTGCTGGATGTCGGTCAGGGACTCGCGGTAGTGGCGCGCACGGAAAATCACGCGCTGCTCTACGATACAGGTCCGGGATTCAGCGCCGAGGCGGATAGCGGAAGCCGCACTATCGTTCCTTTCCTTCGGGGCGAAGGTATAAAGCAGCTTGACGGCATGATCGTGACACATGCCGACACGGACCATAGCGGCGGTGCATTGTCTGTACTGGAAGCGGTGCCGGTGGAATGGCTGGTCTCGTCCTTGAGAGACGATCATCCGATACAGCAAGCCGCTTCCTCGGGATACCGATGTCGTGCCGGGCAATCGTGGCAGTGGGACGGCATTCGCTTCGATATGCTCCATCCGCTGGAGCAGAATTACAGTGAGCCCAAGCCCAAAACCAACGCATTGAGCTGTGTGCTAAAGATCACCACCGCCCACGGCAGCGTACTGCTGCCAGCCGACATCGAGAAAAAATCCGAGTATCAGTTACTCGCCCGGGACGGCGACGCGCTCTCCTCGACGGTGCTTATCGCACCCCATCACGGCAGCAAAACCTCTTCAACGGAGGGGTTTATACGCCAGGTGAATCCCAGGCTGGTAATATTCACCGTAGGCTATCGCAACCGCTTCGGGCACCCCAAAGATGAAGTGATGGAGCGCTACCGGTCACTTGGGAAGCAGACTGCTGCGCAGTGATGCCGATGGCGCGGTACTGCTGCGCTTTGCGGATAATGAGTTTCGCCGTGGAAACCTCGCGCATGCTGCGGCGCCGCTACTGGCAAGATATCCCGCAATATTGACTTAATGCATTATTGCGCTGCTATCAAGCAGGATAATATCTCTGGATTCCACCTTCGTGGACGATATTCCTTTAAACCCGTTCCTCGGACAACTGCGAAAACTGAAAAATGCGCGATGAGCTAACAGATACAGATTCAGGGATTTCTCCGGCTTCTTCTTCCACAGCGCTTTCTTCCGGCAGCGGAGGTTGGGATGGGTTTTGCTGGCCAGAAGCCGATCGCGACCATGTTTTCTCCCGGCGAAATCGAAATATTTGCGGCATGCGCTGGATTTTTGCCAGCCGCTGTATACAGACAAATACCTCTCCACCGGCGAGCCGGTTACCCAGCACATACAGGGCGCAGCATCGGTCCTGGCATCATTGCGGGTCGATAGCGACACGCTGGCTGCTGGAATACTTCAGTGCGGTCCCGGATTATCTGGACGGATACGAGGAAAAATTGCAAGCAGCGTTCAACCCCACCGTAGCTCACCTTGTGGAAGGGGTGGCGCGGATGGGCCGCATCCGAACGCTGGGAGCAAGGAAATGGTGCTACGACTGCGGGAGACCGCAATGCGCAAGTCGAGGCATTACGCAAAATGCTACTGGCGATGGCGGAGGATATTCGTGTCGTCATCATTGCCCTTGCGGATCGGCGTGCAAACGATGCGATATGTCGCCGCAAATAACGTTCCGGCAGGCGCGGAGATCGCGCACGAGACGATGGATATATTCGCGCCGCTGGCGAATCGGCTGGGGTTGTGGCAGGTGAAGTGGGAATTGGAAGACTTTTCCTTTCGGATCATTGAGCCTGAACGCTATAAAAAAATCGCCACATTGCTCGAGGATACGCGCCGCATTCGGGAACAGTATATTGCCCTGATGGTGGATAAGTTGCAGAACGAATTGCAGCAGACCGGGATCAAGGCTGAAGTTACGGGACGCCCAAAGCACATCTACAGCATCCACAAAAAAATGAAACGCAAGGGTGTGGACTTCAAGGAAATCCATGATGCTCGTGCCGTACGGATTCTTGTGGACGATGTGAAGGACTGCTATGCCGCGTTGGGGGTGGTGCATAATCTTTGGATACCGATCCCGAAGGAATTCGACGACTATATTGCCAAGACCGAAAGGCAATGATTATCGGTCGCTGCATACCGCCGTCATTGGTCCGGAAGATAAGGTGGTCGAAGTGCAAATCCGTACGCACGAGATGCATCGGCATTCGGAGATGGGTGTTGCTGCGCACTGGCGCTACAAGGAAGGGGCGAAGCGCGATGCCAGGTATGAAGAAAAAATCGCCTGGTTGAGGCAGATACTGGAATGGAAGAATGATGTCGAGGACGCGGGAGAACTGGCCGAGCATTTCAAGGTCGCGCTGTTTCGAGGACTCGGTTTATGTATTGACTCCGCAAGGGAGGGTGATTGCCTTGCCCAAGGGCGCCACGCCGGTGGATTTTGCCTACCATGTGCACACCGATCTTGGCCACCGCTGCCGTGGCGCAAAAGTTGATGGTGTCATGGTGCCGCTTGATTATCCGCTGCAAAATGCGCAAAGGGTGGAAATCATTTCGGGCAAGCAGGGTGGGCCGAGCCGTGACTGGCTCAATCCTGTCCTGGGTTATCTCAAAAGCCATCGGGCACGATCGAAAGTCAGGCAGTGGTTTGGCGACCTGGAGCGCGAGGCTTCGTTGGCACAAGGCCGGGCGCTCGTGGAAAAGGAACTGCAGCGCCACGGCATGACGGCGCTGAGCGCTGGATAAATTGGCCGGTGAGTTCAAATTTCCCAAACTTGATGCCTTTCTGGCCGCTGTTGCCCGGGGCGATATCAGTAGCCGCCAACTGGGTGCGTTTTTAAGCGGCGAGACCGAACCTGGCCGTCCGTCCGACACTGCGCAGTTGCCGGACAGGTAGCAAGACCGTTGCACCATCCGAGCGGCGGCATACTCGTTGTCGGGTGTCGACAAGTTGCTCACCGTATTGGCAAAATGCTGCAAGCCTGCTCCGCCCGATCCCATCATTGGTTTTGTCACCCGCGGGCGCGGCATCACGATACACCGTCAGGATGCGCCAGTTTGTCCCGCTTGACGAAGAAAGCGCCGAGCGCTCATTGCGGCGGACTGGGATGTATCGGACGATATATCGAAAGGCGAGCGCTATGAGGTCGATATCGAGGTCGAGGCGCAGGACAGGCAAGGATTGCTGCGTGATATCTCGAATATTCTGCTGCGCGAAAAAATCGATGTCACCGCCACCCGAACCCAAAGCCGGGACTATCGCAACGATGCAATTTACCGTGAAAATCAGCGGCCTGACGCAGCTTAACCGTGTTCTCGGATTGATACAGAATGTTCGAGGGGTGATATCGGCATGGCGGAAATAGACCGTAACGTAATGCCAGAGCCTGGCCGGCATTTCGAATTATTCATGCGTCGTCGCTTTCATGCCGTCCAGTTGATGCTTCGCGATCAAATGGCTAGTGAGTCGGCACGCAATTCAGCTTGATTCCACGTGCTCATATGACTGCGCATCTATGTTTCTCCGGCAGGGACAATTCCTTAAAGTGCTATGTAAGCGATGACGCTCGCAATGACAATTGCTGCATATATTATCGGATTTATCCTCTAATTATCTGATTTTATCTTGTCTATTTTCTGCCAGGTTTTTCAGGCGCCCCCCGATCCACGCCTTTGCCTATCACAGAAAACCCTATTCTTTTCCTTGACTTTGCCTATTTTTTTAATTACAGTGGGCAAAAGTGGGTAAAAGTGGAGGAAATTTCTGGGTATTCCTTCCGGCAAATAAAGGGGCGAAATGTTTCGCGGTGGGACACCTATCAGTCTGGATAACAAAGGTAGACTCGCGGTGCCCGCGAAATACCGCGAAGGGTCTGATATCCCTTTGCGCCGGTCGTTTGGTTATCACCGCTGATCCTTCCAGGTGTTTGCTGGTTTATCCCCAGCCCGTGTGGGAGCCGATAGAGCAAAAGCTCAACAGTCTTTCCAGCTTCAATCCACAAACGCGCAGTTTGCAACGTCTTCTCGTTGGCAATGCCAGTGATGTGGAGATGGATGGCGCAGGCCGCATTTTGGTGCCGCCTCCCTTGCGTCAGTTTGCTGGCTTGAATAAAGACGTGGTTTTGGTGGGGCAGGGCGCGAAATTCGAGTTGTGGGACGATGAAAAATGGAGTCTGCAAATCGAGAGTGCGCTCGCTTTCAAAGACGGCATCCCGCCGGAGCTCGATGGTTTTTCGCTGTAATGCTGTGGTTGAGAATACATGCATACCGCGGTTTTGCTGCATGAGGCGGTGGATGCGCTGGCCGTCAAGCCGGACGGAATATACGTGGATGGAACCTTCGGTCGTGGTGGGCATAGCCGGCTGATACTGGAGCAGTTAGGAAAAAATGGAAGGCTGATAGCGTTCGATCAGGATCCGTCCGCATTTGAAGTCGGGCAGGCTCTCGAAGATGAGCGTTTCCATATGATTCATGGCAGTTTTTCGACGGATACAGGAGGTCTTGCAGCAATTGGATGTGGATCGGGTGGATGGGATATTGCTGGATTTGGGGATATCTTCGCCGCAACTTGAAGAAGCCCGGCGCGGCTTCAGTTTTCGCCTGGATGGGCCGCTCGATATGCGCATGGACACAAGCCAGGGACCGACGGCCGCGGAGTGGCTTGCTTCCGCTTCCGAAGCCCATTTGGAAGAGGTGATCAGGAACTATGGCGAAGAGCGGTTTGCTAAACAGGTTGCAAGAGCGATTGTTGCGGCTAGAGGTCGGCAGCCCATCGTCACTACACATCAGCTTGCCTCGATCGTGGCGTCGACCGTGCGCTCGCGCGGGCGGGAAGATAAGCAGAATCCGGCGACGCGCACTTTTCAGGCTATACGGATTTACCTCAATCAGGAGCTTGAGAAGCTGTCGCTTGCCCTGCCGAAATGCGTGGAGATGCTGAACGCCGGCGGCCGGCTCGTCGTGATCAGTTTTCACTCGCTGGAAGACCGGACAGTGAAACGTTTTATGCGTGAATTGGCAGATTCGGACAGGCTGCCGAAGGAATTGCCGCTACGTGAAAAGGAAGTGCAGCTTTTGAGTCGCCAAAAATTGCGTTTGATAGGCAAGGCGATACGTCCGGATACGAAGGAAATCGCCGGCAATCCCAGGGCCAGGAGCGCAATAATGCGCGTGGCGGAGCGAATTAATACGACATAGAGGAACAGCCACAACGGCGTTCCCGGTTAATGAGAGACTGATGTGGCCAGGCTAAATATTTTGTTGACCTTAATTCTCATCGCCTGCGCGTTGAGTGTTGTGACTTCACAGCACAAAGCGCGCAAGCTTTTTGTAGAACTCGAAAAAGAGCAGGAGTTGGCACGACAGCTGGCGGTGGAATGGGACCAGCTTCAGCTTGAGCAGAGTACTTGGGCAATGCATACGCGCGTTGAAAAAATCGCTACCGGGCAATTGCACATGCGTATGCCCGATGCATCTCGCATCCGGATTGTTCCGTTTGGGATTTCCTTCAGTCGAGCCGATCCCGTGGAAGCACCGGAACCATGAAGTTTGATCATGCAATATATCTCGTACTGCCTGCGGGGCGTTCGCGCCTGTTGCTGGCATTGCTGCTGCTGGGGTTGGCGGCGTTGGCGGGGCGCGCTGCTTATCTGCAGGGAATGAACAACGGATTCCTGCAACAGAAAGGCGAGTCACGCTATGGCCGCGTACTCGAAATGAGCGCACACCGCGGCATGATTACGGATCGGCATGGCAAACCGCTCGCGATCAGTACGCCGGTCGAATCGGTATGGTCGAGTCCCCAGGACATGCACGCCACACCCGAGCAACTGGGAAAACTGGCCAACCTGATCGATGTGGATATCAAGGAAATTCGCCGCCGCATCGATGGGCCACAGCGCGACTTCGTATATTTGAAGCGGCACTTATCACCTGAGGTCGCCGCCAGGATAGTCGAGCTTGACATGCCCGGCATATTTCTGAAACGCGAGTTCCGGCGTTATTACCCGACGGGCGAGTTGACCGCTCATGTGCTCGGTTTCACTGACGTGGATGACAAGGGGCAGGAGGGCTTGGAGCTGGCATGGCAGGAAGAGCTTGCGGGCAAACCTGGAAGCCGCCGCGTAATCAAGGATCGCAAAGGACGTAGTCGTCGAGGATGTGAAAAGTATCCGGGCGCCCAGGTCAGGACAGGATATTGCCCTGTCGATAGACAGTAAAATCCAATATTTCGCTTACCGTGAATTGAAGCAGGCGATGGAAACGCATAAAGCCAAGGCAGGGGGAGTCGTAGTATTGGATGCGCAGACGGGCGAGGTTCTGGCGCTGGTCAACCTGCCGGCGTATAACCCTAACAACCGGACAAGCATGAACGGCTGGCGTGCCCGCAACAGGGCCTTTACCGACGTATTCGAGCCGGGCTCGACACTGAAGCCGTTCACCATCGCGGCAGCGCTGGAGGCAGGCGGAATCAAGCCCGACACCATTTTTGAAACAGCGCCCGGTACATTCTCCATAGGCAAGGCGATAATACGCGACTCGCATAAGGAAGACGCGTTGACGGTCACGCAGGTGATCCAGAAGTCCAGTAATGTCGGTTCCGCAAAGATTGCCCTGTCGCTGCCGCCACAAACGTTGTGGGGAATGTTGAACGATGCGGGGTTTGGTACGTCAACCGGCTCGGGGTTTCCCGGAGAAGCCGGCGGTAAGCTGCGCCCCTACCGTACATGGCGCCCCATCGAGCAGGCAACGATGTCATACGGCCACGGCATCGCGGTGAGCCTGCTGCAGCTGGCGCGCGCTTATACGTTGTTCTCCGCGGAAGGAGAATTGAAGCCGGTTTCGCTATTGAGGCTTGAGTCACCTTCGCCGGGCAAACGCGTCATATCGCGCGACACTGCTCTTGGCCGTGAGCCGCATGCTGGAAATGGTGGCGCAGCCGGGAGGCACCGCGCCGCAAGCCCAGATCAATGGTTATCGGGTGGCGGGGAAAACGGGCACCGCACATAAACTGGAAGGTAACGGTTATGCAAAAAACCGTTACCTGTCGACATTTGTGGGTTATGCGCCGGCTTCCAATCCCCGATTCGTTATCGCGGTAATGCTGGATGAGCCGTCCGCTGGACAATATTTTGGCGGCGTAGTAGCGGCACCGGTGTTCAGCCGGCGTCATGGATGGCACGCTTGCGCATGCTGAATGTACCGCATGACGCACCCGCAGATAAGGTAATGTCTCTCACGGCAGCGCCAGGATTGAATGGTGATGTATGAGTTCAAGTCTTGACGCTGGAGGCAACAGGTTTTCGGAAAGATCACCGATGCATTTTGATTTTCATATTCTTGAGGGTTTGAACGTCAAAATCAGCAGTCTTGCCACGGATAGCCGCATGGTAAAGCAGGGAGATACCTTTCTGGCCTATGCCGGAGAAAGGAGCGATGGCCGAAACTTCATCCGCCAGGCCATCGCTGCGGGAGCCAATGCGGTATTGTGGGAACGTCGAAGGCTTTGTATGGGATCCGGTATGGAAAGCACCGAATTTGCCGGTCTCCGGGCTGCGAACCAAGGCAGGCATTATTGCCGATCACGTATATGGTCATCCGTCGCGAAAATTATGGCTTATCGGTATTACAGGAACGAATGGCAAGACTTCCTGCAGCCATTGGATCGCCCAGGCCCTGACTGCGCTGGGCAAGAAAACCGCGGTTATCGGCACGCTGGGCACCGGTTTTCCTGAAGAGCTGGAGTTTACCGCCAATACCACGCCGGATGCGGTGTTTTTGCAGCAGAAAATGGCGGATCTATTACGGCGTGGCGCGTGTTGCATGGCAATGGAGGTGTCGTCGCACGGGATTGTGCAAGAGCGCATCAACGGCTCGACATTCTCGGTCGCCTTGTTTACGAATCTGTCGCGCGACCATCTCGATTACCACGGCAGCATGGAAGCGTATGCCGCCGCCAAGGCGCGGTTATTCCGCTGGCCCGGGCTCAAGTATGCCGTACTGAATCTTGATGACGCGTTTGGTGTCGACTTGTCAAATCAGCTTCCGGAAACGGACACGCAAATAATAGGGTATGGGTTCACGGAAGCGGCAACCCGGATTCGCGATCACGACGAAATTCAGGGTATTGCGAGGACAGAATCTCAAGGCAAGCCCTCGAGGCCTGGAGTTTGATATTGAATTTGAAGCCGAAATCTGGAACTTAAAACTGAAGTGGCAGGGCGCTTCAATGCTTCAAATTTGTTGGGAGTACTCGCTACCCTGCTGGCCAGCGGCATCAGCTTGGTCGACGCAGTACGAGCCTTGCAGGAAATCCGCCCTGTCGCGGGCAGAATGCAGCAAATAGGGGGCGGCGATCAGCCTCTTGTCGTCGTGGATTACGCCCATACGCCTGACGCCTATGGAAAAAGTATTGACCACGCTGCGTGAAATTCTTCATTCCGGTTCGCAGGCGAATGCAGGATCAGAAGACCCGAAACCCAAAATTGATCTGCGTGTTTGGCTGCGGGGCGAGCGCGACCGTGGCAAGCGGCCGTTACTGGGCGATGTGGCGACGCGATCTGGCCGACGAAGTCATCATCACCAGCGACAATCCACGGCAGGAAGACCCGCAATGTCATTATCAGCGAGATCGCGGCGGGCGCAGGCGGCAACTATCATATCGAAAAGGACCGGGCGACAGGCCATTTTCCGGGCGATTCAAGGCGCGCACAAAGGCGACGTCGTGTTAATCGCAGGGAAGGGCCATGAAGCATATCAGGAAATAGATGGGGAAAGGTTTCCATTCGAGCGATGTCGAGGTCGCGCGACGGATACTGCAGAGCTGGATGGATAGGGCATCGATACAAGCATGATGACTGTGCAGGATGCAGCCCAGGCATTGCATGGCAATGCAGTCGGCGAAGATGCGTGCTTTACCGCCGTCAGTACCGATAGCCGTACAGCAGGACGTGGCGATTTGTTTGTTGCTCTGATAGGAGACAAATTTCGATGGTCATGATTTTATTGCCGAGGTGAAGGAAAAGGGCGCAGCGGCGGCAATGGTTCGTTTGGAATCGAGCGGCTAAAAGTCAGAAACCAGGAATTCCTCTAATACTGGTGAAAGATACGCGCTTGGCGATTGGGACAGTTCGCAGCACACTGGCGTGGGCACTTTCAGGATTCCGGTGGTCGCGGTGACCGGCAGCAACGGCAAGACCACGGTAAAGGAAATGATCGCATCGATTTTACGGCGGGTGGCCGGGCGGACGGGCAGGATGGATGGCCCAGACAAGGTACTGGCGACGGAAGGCAATCTTAACAATGATATCGGTGTGCCACTGATGCTCTTGCGGATGCGCGAGCGGCATGGCTATGCAGTAGTCGAAATGGGTATGAATCATTCCGGAGAGATTTCATATTTGACCCGGTCTGGCAAAGCCGACCGTCGCGCTGATCACCAACGCAGGAGCGGCGCATGTCGAAGGACTGGGTTCGGTGGAAGCAGTGGCACGGGCCAAGGGCGAAATTTTCGAGGGGCTCGATCAAGCACGGAATAGCTGTCATTAACGCTGATGATCCGAACGCTCCGCTCTGGCGCAAACTCGCCGGCAATAGAAGAGTCATCGATTTCGGCCTTGCGGACAAGTCAAAAGTGAGTGCGCGCTATCGACCTGATCTTTTCGGCAGCAGCATGACGTTAGTCCTGCCTGACGGGGTTAAAGAGGTGCAATTACAAGTCCCAGGCGAGCATAACGTGCGAAACGCGCTTGCAGCGGCAGCGGTTGCGGTAGCCATGGGTATTGACGCGGAAGCAATAGCGTCAGGACTAGACGCGATTTCACGGCGTGAAGGGACGCATGCAGAAAAAACACGGCCGGCACGAGGCAACATTGATAGACGATAGTTATAATGCCAACCCCGATTCGGTACGGGCCGCTTTGGCGGTGCTGGCAAAAGCTGCCGGGACAAAGATCCTGGTTTTGGGTGACATGGGTGAACTCGGCGGCAGCGCGAGGGATTTCCATGAACGCATTGGTACAGAGGCAAGAATGGCCGGGATTGATAAATTATTGGCTCTGGGCGAGTTGAGCGTCCATGCCGCAAAAAAATTTGGTCCCGGCGGCCGGCATTTTACGGAAATCGAGGAATTACTGGCCGAGGTGGAGAGTCTGCTGAAGCCTGGCGTTACGCTGCTGATAAAGGGGTCGCGCTTCATGCAAATGGAGCGTGTGGTCAAGAGTATCGAGTTATGACTCCTGACGTGTGAGCCATAAATCGTGGTTATGTTGAAATCATGAGCAAGCTGGTCCAATTGGTCTTTCCACGAGTCTCCGAACAATATCCTGTTGTGGCGGGTGCGATGCTGCTAGAACTCGCTCAATGGCTTGCGAAGGACATCCGTGCATTCAACGTATTCCAGTACATCACATTGCGCACGGTTCTCGCGGCGCTTACCTCGCTTGCGATCTCGTTCATCGTAGGCCCCGCCATGATACGTAAGCTGACCGCTTACAAAATCGGGCAATCGGTACGCAGCGACGGGCCTCAGACCCATCTTGTCAAAGCGGGCACGCCCACGATGGGCGGCGCTCTGATACTGGTATCGATTGCCTTTTCAACGTTACTGTGGGCGGATCTGAGCAATCGCTACGTATGGGTGGTGCTCATCACCACGCTGGGTTTCGGCATCATTGGCTGGATAGATGATTATCGCAAGGTGGTATATCGCAATCCGAAAGGGCTCTCCGCCAGAGCCAAGCTCTTCTGGCAATCGGCAATAGCGATCCTGGTGGCGCTGTATCTTGCGTTAACGGCCGAGTTGCCTGCGCAGACGACCATGATCGTCCCATTCTTCAAGCAAGTGGCGATACCGCTTGGCGTTACCGGCTTTGTCGCGCTTGCCTATTTCGTCATAGTGGGTACCAGCAATGCGGTGAACCTGACCGACGGTCTTGACGGCCTCGCCATCATGCCTACCGTCATGATCAGCAGCGCCCTGGCGATTTTTGCCTATGTGGCGGGGCACGCGGTATTTGCGAAATATCTGGGTATTCCTCATATCCCCCATGCGGGCGAGCTGGCTGTCTTCTGCGGTGCGCTGGCGGGTGCCGGGCTCGCCTTTCTCTGGTTCAACGCCTACCCGGCGGAAGTATTCATGGGGGATGTCGGCGCGCTTGCTCTTGGCGCCGCACTCGGGATCGTGACCGTGATAGTACGCCAGGAGATCGTGCTGGTCATCATGGGCGGCGTATTCGTGGTGGAAACCTTGTCGGTGATGCTGCAGGTGGCCTCGTTCAAGCTGGTCGGGAAACGTATTTTTCGTATGGCGCCGCTGCATCATCACTACGAATTGAAGGGCTGGAAAGAAAATCAGGTAGTGGTTCGGTTCTGGATTATCACCATGATGCTGGTGTTGTTTGGCTTGTCCACGCTGAAATTGAGATGACCCATAAGCTGATGAATTTGAGAAATAAAACCGTACTGGTGCTTGGGATGGGCGAGACCGGGCTCTCCATGGCCAAGTGGCTGTCGCGCATGGGAGCAAACGTTCGCGTGGCTGACAGTCGTACAGTTCCCCCTGGTATGGAAGAGTTAAAACAGGCTCTGCCTCATGCCCTTATGTTCACCGGGGCATTTACAGCCGAGGCGTTTGCCGGTATCGACCTGATTGCTATCAGCCCCGGCGTATGCTCTGGCAGAGAAGCTTGTGCAGCAGGCAATGAAGGACGGCGTGCCGGTGATGGGGGACATGGAACTTTTTGCCTTGGCAATCAGGTCGCTAAGTGCTTCAAGACCAACAATAGTGGCCATTACCGGCTCCAACGGCAAGACAACGGTAACGGCCATGGTAGGGGCAATGGTGAAAAAAGCCGGGTGGGATGTCGAGGTGGCGGGAAACATCGGCCCGCTGTGCTTGATGCACTGATGCGGCGGGTAGATTCAGGACGACTGCCTCAAGCCTGGGTATTGGAGGTTTCCAGTTTTCAGTTGGAAACCATGCAAAATCTCGGCCCTGATGCGGCCACTGTGCTGAATTTAAGTGAAGACCATCTTGATCGCTACGATGGAATGCGGGAATACGCGGCGGCGAAGGCGAGAATATTTCTGGATGCTGCCATTCGCCAGGGCGGCGATGCGGGGATGCAAATATTGAATCGTGACGATTCCATGGTGCGTGAAATGGCGTTGAGCGGGCGAAAGCAGATAACTTTCGGCCTGGATTTACCCATCGGCCATAGCGATTTCGGCCTGCTGCGTGAAGACGGTAATTCGTGGCTGGTGCAAGGGAGCCACGCGCTTGATGAAAACCAGTGAGCTTGGCGTTTATGGCCTGCACAATGCGGCGAACGCGCTGGCTGCGCTAGCGCTATGCCGTGCCGTTGCGCTGCCGTTTGAGCCATTACTGCAGGCCTTGCGTGAATTTCGGGGTTTGCCGCATCGAATGGAGAAAGTTGGAACCTATGGCGGTATCACTTTCTACGATGACTCGAAGGGTACCAACGTCGGCGCGACGGCCGCAGCGCTGACCGGCATGACGCAAAGCGTCGTTTTGATAGCAGGCGGTGTTGGCAAAGGACAGGATTTCGCGCCTTTGGCAAAGCCGATAGCGGAACACGCGCGGGCTGTGGTGCTGATCGGACGGGATGCAGGCAAAATCGCGAGCGCCATAAGTCATTGCGGCGTGCCATTGCATCATGCATCGACGATGGAAGAGGCGGTGCAAAAAAGTTTTTTGCTGGCACAGGAAGGCGATGCGGTATTGATGTCGCCCGCATGTGCCAGCTTCGATATGTTCAAGAATTACGCGCATCGCGCCGAGGCATTCATTGCGGCGGTGAGGACGAGTGCAGGCGGGGACTCCAGTCATGAATAATCACGTCACTCACTGATGATCTATCGGAGCCATATCGGGAATCAGAAAGCGCTACCCCACTTTGATCAGTCCTTGATCTGGTCGGGCATATTATTGCTGAGCCTGGGGCTGGTAATGGTGTATTCCGCCTCCATCTCGATCGCCGAGGCAGGGCGGGGCACCGATGGCTACCCGGCCTATTTCCTTGTTCGGCATGGCGTTTATCTGGTGGTGGGTTTGCTGGCGGGTTTAATCGCATTTCAGGTGCCGATGCAGATGTGGCAGAAATATTCGTTCCACCTGTTTCTGCTCGGAGCAGTGTTGCTGCTGCTGGTGCTGATTCCCGGCATAGGCCGCGAAGTCAATGGCAGCCGGCGGTGGATATCGCTGCTGGTCGTGAATTTTCAACCGTCGGAGTTCATGAAGTTGTTCATGGTGTTTTATGTCGCCAACTATACCGTTCGCAAGGCGGTTTACCTGGGAGTTTTCGTAAAGGTTTTCTTCCCATGCTGATCGTCACGCTCGTTGTAGGTGCGCTGCTGCTGCTTGAGCCGGATTTTGGCGCATTTGTTGTCATTACGGCCATCATGATGGCGATATTGTTTCTGGGGGGGATGAACCTGAAGCTGTTCGCTGGGTTGATTGGTTTTCTGATATCTGCCTGTTGGCGCTGATCTGGATCGAGCCTTATCGCATGCAGCGTTTCTTTGGATTCATGGACCCATGGGACGATCCCTACGGAAAAGGATATCAGTTGAGCCATGCCCTGATTGCGTTCGGGCGGGGTGAATGGCTGGGTGTCGGCTTGGGTGGCAGCGTCGAAAAGCTTTTCTATCTGCCTGAAGCGCATACCGATTTTCTGCTTGCGGTGATCGCGGAGGAGCTCGGTTTTATCGGAGTCATGACGGTAGTGGCGCTGTTTGCGTGGCTGGTAATACGCGCCTTCATTATCGGCCGCCAGGCAGCGATGAGGGAGCGGCACTTTCCCGCACTGGTGGCGCAAGGTATTGGCGTATGGCTGGGCGTGCAGGCATTCATCAACATGGGCGTGAACATGGGTGTGCTGCCGACGAAGGGATTAACGCTGCCGCTGATGAGTTTTGGCGGCAGCAGTATTGTCGTCAGTTGCATTACGCTGGCGGTCCTGCTGCGGGTGGACTGGGAAAATCGGCAGTTGATGAAGGGTTATACGTATGAAGCGGATGAAACCGGATCGTAAACCTGAAGAATTGTTGCATGAGGCCGCATGGGCTTATGGGCGGTTCCGATACGGGAGCTGACTTGATCCATACCATTCTCATTATGGCGGGCGGAACGGGCGGGCATGTATTTCCAGGGCTGGCGGTCGCGGAGCATATGAAGACGGCGGGATGGCGTGTGGTGTGGCTGGGAACCGAAGGCGGAATGGAAACCACGCTGGCGCCGCGGCAAGGGTATCACCTGGAAATTATCCGTTTTTCGGGCCTTCGCGGGAAAGAACGTCCGAACCTGGCTGATGTTACCGCTGCGCCTGTTGATTGCATTTTGGCAAAGCGCCAAAGTGATACTTCGGGTGCGCCCGGACGTGGTGCTGGGTATGGGCGGCTATCCGGCCTTTCCCGGCGGCATGATGGCCTCGTTGCTGGACAAGCCGCTGCTGATACACGAACAGAATTCCATTCCCGGCCTCGCCAACAGAATATTGGCGAAACTTGCTGACAAAGTGCTGCTGGGTTTTCCGGATGCGATCAAAAAAAGCAAAAAAGTAGCATTTTTCGGTAATCCTGTTCGTAAAGAAATTAGCCGGCTGGAAGCGCCGGAAAAAAGATATGCCATGCGCGACGGGCCAATGAAGTTATTGGTAATTGGAGGCAGCCTGGGTGCGCAAGCGCTGAATAGTGTCGTGCCGCAGGCGTTGAAGCGGATTCCTGAAAAGCTGCGCCCGCTGGTAACGCACCAGGCAGGCGCAAGGCATCTGGACGCGCTGAGAAAAAACTATGCCGAGGCGGAAGTGGAAGGCGAGTTGGTCACATTCATTGACGACATGGCGGTCCGCTACGCCGATTGCGACCTGGTGATCTGCCGTGCCGGGGCGCTTACCATCGCTGAATTGAGCGCGGCGGGTGTTGCAAGCATTCTGGTGCCATTTCCTTATGCCGTGGACGATCATCAGACATGCAATGCGAAATTTCTGAGTGACAGGAATGCGGCGGTATTGCTGCCGCAACATGAATTGACGCCGCAAGGCCTGGCCGAATTATTGATGGGGTTCAGCCGCGGAAAACTCATGGAAATGGCTATGAAAGCCCGCGAACTGGCGAATCCGGATGCGACCAGATTAGTGGCCGAAGCATGCATGGGAATGATAAAAGCACAAAAAAATGAAAGCATCAGGAAATGAATAAAACTACCTACTACTGTTCTTCCGTCATGAGGCATAAGGTCAAACATGTCCATTTTGTCGGCATCGGCGGCTCGGGTATGAGCGGAATCGCTGAAGTGTTGCTTAATCTGGGATATCAGGTCAGCGGTTCGGATTTGTCCGCCAGCGCAACCACTCGACGCCTGAGAAAACTGGGTGCCGTCGTTCACATCGGTCATGCGAGAAGCCATGTGGCATCCGCTGATGCGGTGGTGACTTCGACGGCAATAACGGCGGACAACCCGGAAGTTCTCGCGGCGCGAGAAAGTAAGGTACCGGTGGTTCCTCGTGCGATCATGCTGGCGGAATTGCTGAGATTACGCCAGGGGATTGCGATTGCGGGCACCCATGGCAAGACCACTACCACCAGCCTGATTGCCAGCATTTTCGCCGAAGCGGGAATGGACCCGACATTCGTTATCGGCGGCAGGCTGGAAGCGGCAGGGTCCCACGCGAAGCTGGGCCGTGGTGAATTCATCGTGGTCGAGGCCGACGAATCCGATGCATCCTTTCTTTATTTGCAGCCTGTGCTGGCGGTGGTGACAAATATAGATGTCGATCACATGGAGACTTACGGTCACGATTTCAGCAAGCTCAAGCAGGCATTCGTGGAATTTATCGAACACCTGCCTTTTTACGGTATGGCGGTATTGTGCGTGGATGATGCAAGCGTGCGTGAAATCATGGCTGCCATTACCAAGCCGATTACAACTTACGGTTTATCGGATGACGCGCAAGTCCGTGCCGCCGATATTCGCCATAGTGAAGGGCGGATGCATTTTACCGCGCTGATAGGAACAAACGGCAAGACGCGCAAGCTCAAATGCATGCTTAACCTCCCAGGATTGCATAACGTGCAGAATGCGCTCGCAGCGATCGCGGTATGCAATGAAGTGGGTTTGCCCGACGCCGCCATAATCGGGGCATTGGCCGGCTTCAGGGGCGTAGACCGGCGTTTTCAACGTTATGGCGAGATCAAACTGGCCGGCAACGGAAACGCGGGGACGGGAAGCTTTACGCTCGTCGATGACTATGGTCATCATCCGGTCGAGATGGCGGCCACCATCGCGGCTGCGCGCGGCGCGTTTCCCGGTCGCCGGCTGGTGCTGGCGTTTCAGCCGCACCGCTATACGCGCACGCGCGATCTGTTCGAGGATTTCGTCAAAGTGTTATCAACCGTCGATGTGCTGCTGTTGACGGAAGTTTATCCCGCGGGCGAAGCCGCCCTCATAGCGGCGGATAGCAAGTCGCTCGCGCGCGCGTTGAGAGTTCTAGGCAAGGTAGAGCCGATTTTTATCGAGACCGTGGACGAGCTGCCTTCCGCCATTCATAGCGTGGCGCAGGACAATGACGTGATACTCGTGATGGGAGCGGGATCGGTGGGCAGGGTGGCGCCTGACCTTGCAAAGGATCAATGGACGGCTGGGCAGGAGGCCGACCTGGCGGTGGAAGGAGAAGGATAAAAATCAGGCCACTTTTCGTCGCACATGAATATGCGCAGGTTTCACGAATGGATATGTCGGAAATTAATTTGAACCACGGCTCAAGTGCACTTCGCGGCGAGATGCGCGTGAATCAGCCAATGAAAAAATATACTTCATGGCGCACTGGCGGCGTGGCGGAACGTGTGTATCTGCCGGCAGATCTGGCTGATCTCGCGCAGTTCTTGCGCGGCTTGCCGCAGGATGAGCCAGTGCATGTGATAGGGCTCGGCAGCAATCTTCTGGTGCGTGATGGAGGCGTGCGGGGAACCGTCGTGGTGCTGCACGCCCGGCTTAATGACCTGCGGCTGGAGCGGCAGGATAGGGGTGACGCACTGATTTACGCCGGCGCGGGCGTGGCCTGCGCAAAAGTGGCGCGGTTTGCAGCCCTGCACAGTTTGGCCGGCGCAGAGTTTTTAGCGGGTATACCCGGTACCGTCGGCGGGGCGCTGGCGATGAACGCGGGGTGCTACGGCGCCGAAACCTGGGAAATCGTATACAAGGTTCACACGCTGGGCCGTGCCGGGCAATTGCAAACACGCCTGCCGGGAGACTACGAGATCGGTTATCGGCATGTTGCGTTGAAGCCCGGTACGAGTGATGGCGGGCAGGTGAGAAGGGTGAGCGCAAATCGGCGAATTTCCCGGATGAGGAGTGGTTCGCAGGCGGCTGGTTCCAATTGTCGGAAGAGAAAGAGGCAGTGTCGCGGCGAAAGATCAAGGAATTGCTGACGCGACGTATCAATAGCCAGCCTTTGAATCTGCCCAATGCCGGTTCGGTGTTCCGCAATCCGCCGGGCGACTGGGCCGCGCGGCTGATCGAGTCATGCGGACTGAAAGGTTTTTGTATCGGGGGCGCGATGGTTTCGTCGACACACGCAAACTTTATCGTAAATACCGGCGCCGCCTCTAGCGTCGGATATCGAAGCGGTGATAGACAGGTGCGTAAAACGGTAAAAGAGCAGACTGGTATCGAGCTGGTGCAAGAAGTACGAATTATCGGGGCTGTGAGCGAAGCAGCGGGATTCCCGATTTCGCAGACTCATTATTCTGTCAAGGAAGATCAAGATGGTGAGTAACCATGATTTTGGGAAAGTTGCCGTTCTCCTGGGCGGACGTTCCGCCGAGCGCGAGATTTCGCTCCAGAGCGGCAAAGCCGTGCTGGATGCGCTCGGCGTCAAGGTGTTGACGCACATCCGTTCGATCCCTCTGAACAGCCAATGGAGGCGCTTCTGCAACAGGGGTTCAATCGAGCCCATATTGCCCTGCATGGGCGCTATGGTGAAGACGGTACCGTGCAAGGCGCGTTGGAGCTGATGGGATTGCCTTATACCGGTAGCGGTGTGCTGGCGAGCGCGCTGGCGATGGATAAATGGCGCACGAAATTGCTGTGGCAGGCTGCCGGAATCAGCACGCCCCGCTATGTCGTGCTTAATGAACAAACAGATTTTGATCTGGTTTCCAGAGAGCTCGGGCTGCCGCTGATCGTCAAGCCGTCGCGAGAAGGGTCGACCCTCGGCCTGAGCAAGGTGGTCAAGGCAGCGGACCTGCCGGCAGCACTGGAGTTGGCGGCGGAGCACGACACCACCGTGCTGGCGGAGCAATTTATCGAAGGCATGGAGCTTACCATCGCCATCCTCGGAGAGATGACGTTACCCTGGTCCGCATCCAGGCGGAAAGCGGCTTATACGATTATGAAGCCAAATATGTCTCCGATACTACCCGGTATTTTTGCCCAAGCGGCTTATCCGCTGCTCAGGAGGACGCGATTCAGGCACAAGCATTGCAAGCGCACAAGATCCTGGGTTGCGAGGGATGGGGAAGGGTGGACGCGATTCTGGATGCGTCGCACCAGCTATATTTTCTTGAAACCAACACATCGCCCGGAATGACCGCACACAGCCTTGTACCCATGGCAGCGAAAGCCGCCGGCATTTCATTTGACGATCTGGTGCTGCGGATACTGGAACTGGCCCATGTGGGATAACCATCAGGCGCTCGCTCGCTGGCGAACTGGCTGTTTGCGCTGGCTGCGCTGATAGTGGTCTACCTGATCAGCCAGTTGACGATCAATTCGCCTTTGTTTCCGTTGAAGGAGGTGAGCCTTGGCGGCAGTGACGGCCGCCTGAAGCACGTGACGCGAGAACAGGTCGATGGGGTGGTCCGCAGCGCTGTCGCGGGAAATTTTTTTACAGTTGATCTGGAAGCGACCCGTAAAGCCTTCGTCAAGTTGCCGTGGGTGCGGACGGCCAGTCGTGCGGCGCATCTGGCCGCAGGGCCTGGAAGTAACGCTAGAGGAACATATGGCCCTGGCGCGCTGGGGTGGCGGTGCACTGGTCAATTTTCAGGGGGAAATATTCAATGCGGCGTCCGATGAACCATTACCTGAATTTGAAGGCCCGGAGGAAAGCGCAAGCGAAATGGCCAGACAGTACGCAGCGTTTAAAAAAATGCTGCAACCCCTGCAGCAGAAGCATCGCACGGATGAGCCTTTCCGACCGTCGTGCCTGGCGGGTCAGCCTGGAGAATGGAACGTTGCTCGAGCTCGGACGCGAGCAGATGGGCGTGCGGCTGGAGCGTTACGTGCAGGTACATGACCGCAGCATTGTGCAATTAAATCAGCAATTGACTTACGTCGACCTGCGTTATCCGAGCGGCTTTGCTGTCCGCTAAGCACATGGCGCGATGGTGAAACAAAATGGATGTGATAGGAAATGCCGGCAGATTCAGGGCTTGTAAGATAGATGAATAGAAGCAACGAAACGAAAAATCTGATCGTGGGGCTCGATATCGGCACTTCGAAGATCGTGGCTATTGTCGCGGAGGTGAAACCCGAAGGCGGGTATGAAGTTATCGGCATGGGCAGCCATCCTTCACGCGGTCTGAAGAAAGGGGTCGTAGTGAACATCGAGACCACGGTCAACGCGATTCAGCGGGCATTGGAAGAAGCTGAGCTGATGGCCGACTGCAGGATCCGGGAAGTTTATACCGGCATTGCCGGTAGCCATATCAAAAGTTTCAATTCGCATGGGATGGTGGCCATCAAGGATAAGGAAGTGTCGCGACTGGATGTGGAACGTGTGATGGAAACCGCCAAGGCAGTGAATATCCTCAATGACCAGCAAGTTCTCCATGTACTCAATCAGGAGTTCATCATAGATGGCCAGGAAGATGTGCGCGAGCCCATCGGCATGAGCGGTATACGGCTGGAAGTGAGAGTGCATATCGTGACCGGCGCCGTATCCGCGGCACAGAATATCATGAAGTGCGTACGGCGCTGCGGGCTCGAGGTGCGTGACCTCGTGCTGCAGCCGCTGGCCTCGGCCATGGCGGTGCTGTCGGAAGACGAAAAAGATCTGGGCGTCTGCCTGGTGGATATCGGCGGGGGTACAACCGACATCGCGGTATTCACACATGGCGCCATTCGCCATACCGCGGTGATTCCAATTGCCGGAGACCAGATTACGAATGATATCGCAATGGCGCTTCGCACCCCCACCAAGGATGCCGAAGACATCAAGTGCCGCTATGGTTGCGCCTTGCGCGGTATGGCTGACCCGCACGAAATGGTGGAAGTGGCGGGCGTAGGCGACCGTGGAACACGCCAGCTTTCCAGGCAAACACTGGCGGAAGTCATCGAGCCTCGCGTGGAAGAGCTCTATTCGCTGGTGCAGGCCGAACTGCGCCGCAGTGGCTTCGAGGAACTGCTGTCATCCGGGATCGTCATTACCGGCGGCAGCAGCTCCCTTCAAGGTATGGTGGAGCTCGGCGAAGAGATATTCCATATGCCTGTACGGCTCGGCCTTCCGCACTATCACGGCAGCCTGGAAGAAGTGGTGCTTACGCCGCGATGCTCTACCGGCATTGGCTTGATACTGGCCGGCATGGAACAGCTCCAACGACACCAGCACACCCGGCTGCAGGGCAACTCGTTCAAGCGAATTCTGGAAAGGATGAAAAGTTGGTTTCAAGTCAATTTTTGAGGGTCTCCTGTCCGAAGGACCCAAAAATGAGGGAGATCCCTTTTCGACAGCGAAAGGGGCGGCTGGCAGCAGCGTTCAAAAGCGGAAAGACTTAAATAACAAATACTGTTCAGTTAATACAATTCCTAAAGGAGAGCATCATGTTCGAAATCATGGATACAGAAACACAGGAAGCCGTCATCAAGGTCATCGGCGTGGGCGGTTGCGGGGGTAACGCGGTGGATCACATGATCCAGAACGGCGTGCAAGGCGTCGAATTCATTTGTGCCAACACCGATGCCCAGGCATTGAAGCGTAATCAGGCGCGTACCCTGCTGCAAATGGGATCAGCGATCACAAAGGGACTGGGCGCCGGCGCAGATCCTGAAATCGGGCGTAACGCAGCGTTGGAAGACCGCGACCGGATCGCCGAATTGATTGAAGGCGCGGACATGCTGTTCATTACCGCCGGAATGGGCGGCGGTACCGGGACCGGCGCTGCGCCGGTAGTGGCGCAAGTGGCCAAGGAAATGGGAATTCTTACCGTGGCAGTGGTTACCAAGCCCTTTTCGTTCGAGGGCAGGCGACTTAAAGCGGCTCAGGCGGGAATGGAAGCGTTGACGCAATATGTCGATTCGCTGATCGTAATTCCCAACGATAAGCTGATGCTGGTCCTGGGCGAAGACGTGAGCATGCTCGATGCATTCAAGGCCGCCAACAACGTACTGTATGGCGCCGTTGCCGGCATCGCGGAAGTTATCAATTGCCCGGGCCTTGTCAATGTCGATTTTGCCGACGTAAAAACAGTGATGTCGGAAATGGGCATGGCAATGATGGGTTCGGCATTTGCTTCAGGGGCGGATCGCGCGCGCGCGGCGGCGGAGCAGGCTGTCGCCAGTCCGCTGCTGGAAGATGTGGATCTTTCCGGTGCGCGAGGAATATTGGTAAACATTACCGCCAGCTCAGCAATGAAGATGCGCGAGGTTCACGAGGTGATGAATACGATCAAGGACTTTACCGCGGAAGACGCCACCGTGATAGTCGGCACGGTCATCGACGAAAATATGGAGGAAAATCTCCGGGTGACCATGGTTGCCACAGGGTTGGGCGGCGTCGTCAACCGCATGCAACCTAAACCGCTAAGCGTCATCCGCACGCGCACCGGGACTGACAATGCCCTGTCGGCGGACGGTATGAACTGGAAGGATCTGGATGCCCCGGCCGCGTTACGTACGAATAGACGGCGCGATGCGACCATTGAGGCCATGAAACAATCGGGAGTGGACGTCCTTGATATTCCCGCGTTCCTGAGGAAGCAAGCGGATTAAGCATTGCTTATGAATAAATAAAATACTCGTTCACCGGGATGCGCCTCATGGAGGCTGAGGCCGGTTCTCGATAGCAGCTGTGATCGCCAGCGGAATTTGACCCGATAAGGCGGAAGGTTGAGCGGCCCTCCGCGTTCCGTGGCAAGTTTGTCACCACTCATCCGCAGATCGTGAATTTATCGCGCAAGGCACGCTATCGCCTGATGCGCATGCGTTATACGAATCCATCCAGGAATCCATCGACGTCGCCAACCATTGCCGCGGTAGACGATTTTTAGATGATATCCGGGTCGTAGCCGTTCTTCTCACCTTCCATTCGCTGTTTTTCCAGCAGCGATTCGACTGCGGTTTTTAGAGGCGATGGCGGCAATCCCGAGGCCAATTCACTCAGCCTTTCCATGCCGGCCCGGCCTATCCGCATTTTTCTACCGGATAAATCACCCCTACGAATATTGAGGTAATCTGCTTGCACAGCAAGTCGAATTGCAGTAACCTCATAGCCCATCGCTTGAAATTTTAATAATAACGACGGCAACGTCTGTCTGAGTTTTGCCGCAATTGCACCGTTACCTGCACATATCGTCAGGTTTCCTTCAAAGAATCCGCCTAGCGCGCAGTGTTGAGCCAGTTGGTGCGGAACGATTTTCGAGAATGCCTGCTGCATCGCGGTTAACTCGTCCATGTAGCTGAATAATCGCTGATGCTTGGGCGTCAGCCTTAGGGTTCCAAGGTAGAAATTTATCTTGTGGACGGTCATAGCTGAAGAATAATTTAGGGAATGAGATGCATATTATTCTAATTTCCAATAATTTGAAAAAACCGAAAACCTTGACCTTGACCGGCGTGCATCTTGTACTTCTGGCAGGGGGAGGAGTTTTAGCTTCTGTATTGTTTGCGATGGGGCTGAATTATCTTTCTCTTCGGTATGCCGACAAGATCGACAGTCCTTCCCTGAGATCGCTGGTTTCGAGTGTACAGCAGGAGGAACATAAAAAAAACCAGTCGTACTTGCGCGATAGTCTCAATGCCATGGCCGTCAGAATGGGTCAGATGCAGGCACAGCTGCTGCGGCTGGATTCCGTAGGCGCTCGTCTGGCGGAATTATCGGGTATCAAGCCTCAGGAATTTCGGTTTAATCAGAATCCCGGTCAGGGAGGAACCGTATCGACGCTGCCATCCGAGGATATGTCATTTGCAGAGTTCAACAATAAGATCCAGGAGCTGTCGCTCGCATTGGATGACCGTAGCGACAAGCTTGGCGCACTGGATTCATTGTTGATGCAAGACAGGCTCAAGAAGAAAATGCTCCCGTCCGTGATGCCCGTGAACACAAAATGGTACTCCTCGGGTTTCGGAGTGCGTATAGATCCTTTTACGGGAAAACGTATTTTTCATGAAGGGGTTGATTTCTCGGCTGCAACAGGTACGCCCATCGTGGCTGCGGCGGGCGGCGTGGTAGTGTATTCCGATTTTCACCCCGAATATGGTAATATGATCGACGTTGACCACGGCAATGATTTCGTCAGCCGTTATGCTCATGCTTCCAAGCGCTTGGTCAGGCTGGGCCAAGTCGTGGTGCGCGGACAGAAGATCGCGGAAGTGGGCAGCACTGGCCGTTCTACCGGCCCTCATCTGCATTTTGAAGTCCGGCACAGGGGCTCGCCGCAAAACCCGTCACGATTCTTGAAGATGCCCGGTTGAGCCGGGTCAATACTCTGCGGGTGGGGGTGAGGCCAAAAACCTCACCCCTTATTTTTTGTACATCGCTTAACAGAATTTTTGGGATTTCATGCTGAACAATCTGCTCAAGAAAGTTTTCGGGAGCCGTAACGATAGGCTGATCAAGCAGTATTTCCAGACTGTGGCGACGATCAATGCGCTGGAAGCCAGGATTGCGGCGCTTACCGACGCCGAACTGCGTGCAAAGACCGAGGAATTCAGGCAACGCATTGCCGACGGGGCAACCCTTGACGCTTTACTGCCCGAGGTATTCGCCGTGGTACGCGAAACCGGCAAACGGGTACTCGGGATGCGCCATTTCGACGTTCAATTGATCGGAGGCATGGTCCTGCATAGCGGCAAGATTGCCGAGATGCGAACAGGCGAAGGTAAAACGCTGATGGCGACCTTGCCCGCTTATCTCAATGCACTGGCCGGCAAGGGCGTTCATCTCGTTACCGTTAATGACTATCTCGCCAAACGGGATGCGGAGTGGATGGGGCATCTTTATCAATTCCTCGGTATCAGCGTGGGCGTAATCCTTTCACAGATGGATCACGGTGAAAAGCAGGCCGCCTACGCAGCCGACATAACCTACGGCACCAATAACGAATTCGGTTTCGATTACCTGCGCGATAACATGGTGAACCACCCTGCCGAGCGGGTGCAGCGCGTACTTAATTACGCCATCGTTGACGAAGTCGATTCCATCTTGATCGATGAGGCGCGCACGCCGTTGATTATCTCCGGCCAGGCCGAAGGCAACACCGAAGTTTATGTGCGCATGAATGCGTTGATCCCGAAACTGGTTCGCCAGGAAACCGAGAAAAGTGCCGGTGACTTCAGTGTAGACGAAAAAGCCCAGCAGGTGCTGTTGAGCGAGGAAGGTTTCGAGCACGCGGAAAACTTGCTTGCCGAGGCTGGGTTGCTGCCTCCAGGAACCAGCCTCTACGATCCGGCCAACATCAATCTCGTCCATCATCTGTACGCTGGCCTGCGTGCACACGCGTTATTCCATCTTGACCAGCACTACGTGATACAGGATGGCGAGGTGGTCATCGTCGACGAGTTCACCGGGCGGCTCATGTCTGGCAGGCGCTGGTCGGAAGGATTGCATCAGGCGGTGGAAGCAAAGGAAGGTGTCCCGATCCAGAAGGAGAACCAGACACTGGCCTCGATCACTTTTCAGAACTATTTCCGCATGTATCAGAGGCTGGCCGGCATGACGGGCACGGCCGATACCGAGGCTTTCGAGTTTCAGCAAATTTACGGGCTGGAAACGGTCATCATTCCAACCCATCGCCCCATGATCCGTAATGACCGCATGGATCAGGTATTCCGCACCATGGACGAAAAGAACCGCGCCATCATTGAAGATATCAGAGATTGCCATGAGAGGGGGCAACCTGTTCTCGTCGGAACGACCTCTATTGAAAACAATGAGGAGCTGTCCGGATTGTTGACCCGCGAGAAGTTGCCGCACCAAGTATTAAATGCCAAGCAGCACGCAAGAGAAGCGGAGATCGTCATCCAGGCCGGACGTCCCAAAATGATCACGATCGCCACGAATATGGCGGGTCGCGGAACCGATATTGTACTGGGCGGCAATCCGGAGCCTGAACTTGAGCGTGTTCGTACCGACGAGAGCATGAGCGAACCGGAAAAGCTTGAGCGAATCGGGAATTGCAGCAGCAATGGCAACTTCTTCACGATGAGGTGCTGAAACAAGGCGGATTACATATTATCGGCACCGAACGGCATGAATCCCGCCGCGTGGATAATCAGTTGCGCGGTCGTTCGGGCCGCCAGGGCGACCCGGGTTCCAGCCGTTTTTATCTCTCGCTGGAAGATCCACTTCTGCGTATCTTTGCATCTGATCGCGTAGCAAGCATTATGCAGCGGCTCAACATGCCGGAGGGTGAGGCCATTGAGCATCCCTGGGTCACTCGCGCGATTGAAAATGCCCAGCGCAAGGTGGAAGCCCGCAATTTCGACATACGGAAGCAGTTGCTGGAATACGACGATGTCGCCAACGATCAGCGCAAGGTAATCTATGAGCAACGGGGTGAGCTTCTGGAATCGCAAGATATTTCGGAAACGATTACCGCAATGCGCGACGACGTGTTGCGCAGTCTTGTCGCTCTTTATATTCCAGCGCAAAGTGTAGAGGAGGAATGGGACATTCCGGGGCTGGAGAAGGCATTGGCCGCCGAATATCAATTGGCATTGCCATTACAGGAGTGGCTGGAGAAGGAGCCCGACCTGCATGACGAGAACATGCATCAGCGGATCAGCGCAGCAGCGCAAGAATATTATTCAGGAAAGGTCGATCAGGTTGGCGCGAATGTCATGCATCAGTACGAGCGTGCCGTGATGCTGCAAAGCCTCGATATCCACTGGCGGGAGCATCTCGCGGCGCTGGATCATCTGCGTCAGGGTATCCATCTTCGAGGATATGCCCAGAAAAACCCTAAACAGGAGTATAAGCGAGAGGCTTTTGAGCTATTCACTTCCATGCTTGAGGGGATCAAGGCGGAAGTTACCAGAACGCTCATGACCGTGCAGATAAGAAGTGAGCAGCAGGTGGAAGCCGTGGCGGAAACACAACGCTCGCCATAAACGTGCAGTATCACCATGCGGCTTTCGAAGAAGCGCTGGGTGAAGAGGAGATCTTTCGAAGGCGGCGAACCGAATCGCGACGCCGAGGATCATCCGGAGAAGCATCAACCGTTCGTGCGCCAAGGGGAGAAGGTTGGGCGCAATGATCCATGTCCTTGCGGATCAGGGAAAAAGTATAAACAATGCCACGGCAAGCTCAGCTAACGGGCATTCAATACGAGATGTGGCCTCAAATCAGCCAGCCAGTCGCAAGGCACGACTGGCGCTCTTAGGCGAATAGTATTAGAGGCTACGACACTTCTCGGACCCCGGCTGTAATCTAGCGAGCAGAGGGTTATTCCGAAAAATCAGCGCTTGTTATTTTATGCGCTTCTGAAAATATTCGTCGTAGCGGAAAATGTAGTCCTTATCTGTCAGCGGCAGATGGCATGCGCGGCAGGTTGCCGTATCGTCCGGCGCTTTCGTTTTTGCATCAGCCATGTACATGGAATATACCCAATCGCCGTTTCTGAGTTCCGGAGGCGTCACGCTTTCACCCCAGCCCGCGCCCTTGCCCATTACGCCGATTTTCGATAACTCACCCTTGACAAATTTACCATCGGCGCCCTTTAGAGGAGTACCGTCAGCCGCTTCCCGACCTTGTAAATCTCCATCACGGAAATGGTCCCGTTAGGAAATTCATCACCCATTTTGGCGCTATGTCCGGTGGGGTTGATATAGATTTCGCGGACTTGTTTGACGTCGGCTCGCTGCACATCAGATAAAAACTTCGGCCAGCTCTTATAGTCCGCAGGCACGGGCAACTCGCTATCCGAGTATTTTTGAACCTGGGGCGATGGCGGCACCTGTGCACAACCTACAAATACCATAGCCAGTACCGCAGCTGTAACGACCCCCCATGTAACATGTTTCATCTTTTTTCTCCTATTGTCGAGCGACGCCAAGAATTCGCATAAGCTGTTTTTTACGGGCTGTCCGCCAGTCCGGTTGATCTAGCAGCTTGTCGGATTTAAAGGAAATCCGCTGACAAAAGCGGCCGGTCGGTTCATATTACGCCGCTTTTTCGGCCAATAGAATAACTATTGGCCCTCAGAATCCGCAAAATCTGTCTCTCACCCAGTCACTTTTTCGCTGCGATTCTTCAAGTTCGACAGGCCGCTGAGCTGAAGGGCTGCGAAATCGATATGTATGCATGCCTCCATCCGCGATTACAAGTCCTTATTAAAGACTTATTAAAAGGACAGAAGAGTATGAGTAACTTGCCCGAGTTCTATACTAGCGTTGGAGAGACGTTGTTGCAAGAATAATCGGCTGATCGAAATGGATCGCAAAGCCGGCGGGACGCTCGAAACAACAGGAGCCATTCAGCAGATAACGATATCCGGAAATGCTCGGTCACCCTCTGGCAACTCCTTCAAATTTGTCGTGCCGCACCCAATTTCCCGGAAGCTGAAAGATTGCCGAATGCTTACGCGCGGTCGAGCCTTTCCGGCATATCTTTCACGCGGGCGCCATTCCGTGGTGGCGCAACAGGGCATCTATTTTTGGCTCACGACCCCGGAATGCGATAAATGATTCCAGCGCAGCGCGGCTTCCGCCCACTGCGAGAATTTCATTCCGGAAGCGGGCGCCCGCTTCGGGATTGACTACAACCCCGGCAGGACTTTCTTCAAAAAGACTATAGGCGTCGGCAGATAACACTTCCGCCCACTTGTAGCTGTAGTAGCCGGCAGCGTAGCCTCCACCAAAAATATGTGAAAAGCTATTGGGGAACCGATTGAATTCAGGAGGAATAATTACCGCAACCTGTTCACGGATCTCATCCAGTAATTGCTGCGCCGTTTTTTCTCCACCGGGGCTGAAATCAGCATGAAGGCGCATATCAAATAGCGCAAATTCTATCTGGCGAAGCATTTGCAAGCCGCTCTGGAAATTCTTCGCCGCCAGCATCTTTTCGAACAAATCGCGCGGAAGAGATTGATTGCTGCCCACGCGCTCCGCCGACACGGCGTTGGCAAAGCCATCCGGGGCGGGAGGCGGAGCATAGCGCGTTTCCCGCAAGCCGTCGCCATGCGGTAACGAGTCAACGCGCCTGGTCATGTTACGCAGGACTTCCCATTCCCAGCAAAAATTTTCCATGAACTGGCTGGGTAGTTCCACCGCATCCCATTCCACCCCATGGATACCCGACACGCCCAGGTCTTCCACCTGGGTAAGCAAATGGTGCAGACCATGGCCAAATTCATGAAATAGCGTGATCACCTCGTCATGGGTGAACAAGGCGGGACGCGCTTGGCCATCAAGATGAACGGGCGCGGAGAAGTTACAGTTAAGGTATGCAACCGGTACCTGAATGCTTGCTTCCCCCTGTATTTCACCTCCGCCGATACGGCGGCGGCTGATAGCGTCATCCATCCATCCTCCGCCTCGCTTGCCTGGGCGCGCGTAGAGGTCAAGATAAAACCGGCCGATCAGATTTCCCTGAATACCCATGATATTGAAAAGCTTTACATCGGCGTGCCAGAGCTGAATGTCGGCAGCCTCTACCTGGGCAATGGTAATGCCATAAAGATTCTCTACCACCCTGAACATGCCCGGTAGCACGCTGGTTTCAGGAAAATACTGCTTCACCTCTTGCTCTGAGAATGCATAGCGGTCGAGGCGCAGCTTTTCGCTTACATAAGCCAGATCCCATGATTCGACATTTTGCAATCCCATTTTTTCAGCGGAAAATTGACGTAATTCTTTGAGGTCGCGCTCGGCATAGGGTCTTGCCTTGGCGGCGAGCTCACCCAAAAAATCCAGCACCTGTTTTGGGGTCGAGGCCATTTTGGTCGCAAGCGAGACTTCAGCGTAGCAATCAAATCCCAGCAGCTGCGCCTCTTCCTTGCGCAGTTCAAGTATTTTCGCGATAAGCGGCGTGTTATCCAGATCGGCAGCGTTTCCGGTCTGCGGAGCCGGTGACCTGATCTCGCTGGCGCGAGTGGAATAAGCGCGATACATTGTTTCGCGCAGTGCCCGGTTGTCGGCATACTGCATGATGGGCATGTATGATGGGGCGTGCAGCGTAAATTTCCAACCCGGGGCATTATCCTTTTCCGCGATTTCCCGCGCCGCTTGCACTGCATCGTCGGGAATGCCGGAAAGCTCATCCGCGTTCTGTACATGCAATACAAAATTATTAGTGGAATCCAGCAGGTTATCGTTGAATCTGGAACCCAGCGCCGACAGCTCTTCCTGAATTTGGAGAAATCGCTTTTTCTTCTCCGGCGGTAGCTCCGCCCCACCCAGGCGGAAATCCCGTAAGTCGTTTTCGATTATCTTCTTTCGAGCTTGATTCAGGCTCTCGAACTCCTGGCTGTTGCGGAGTTGTTTGAATTTTTCGAATAGGGCCGGGTCTTGCGCCAACTCCGCATAATATTGCGTGACTAATGGCAGGTTGGCGTTGTATGTTTCACGCAATTCCGGAGTATTCGCCACCGCATTCAAGTGCGACACCTGTCCCCACGCTCGAGACAGGCGCTCATTGGCGTCCGTTATCGGTTGCACGAAATTCTGCCAGGTTGGCATGGCGGCATCATCACGTATTCCGGTCAATAGTGTTGCGGCCATCGGCCAGTAATTGCTTCACCGCCGGAGTGATGTGTTCGATTCGAATATCCGCAAAGCGCGGCAGTCCGGAAAAATCAAGCAGAGGATTCATCATATTGTCGAGAATATTTAGTTCAGTTGCAGGGGTACGAAAATGACAACGCATGGCTGTGGCGCAACTTCAGAACCTCAACCTTCGTGCACGATGTTACCGTTGACCAGGGTGTATTTTACTCTGCCTGGCAGTTCCATACCGAGAAACGGCGTGTTCTTGCCCTGGCTTTTCAGCGCGGCTGCTTCCACCTTCCAGTATTGTTCAGGGTCGAAAATGCACAAATCGGCGGTAGCGCCAAGGGATAGGTAACCGGCTTCCACACCCAGTATACGGGCGGGTTCCGCGGTGATTTTTGCCAATACGCCGGACCAGCGGAATCTTCTTTCAGCCGCCCATTTCAAGGCCAGCGGCAACAGCAACTCCATGCCTGTGGCGCCGGCCTCGGCCTCGGCGAAAGGTAACAATTTGGCATCTTCGTCCACTGGCGCGTGATCGGAACATATCGCATCTATCGTGCCGTCCAGAAGGCCGGCGCGTAGCGCATCACGATCTCTTAACGCCCGCAGCGGAGGAACGAGATGGCAATTGGAATTAAAGAAGCCGATATCCATTTCGGAAAGATGTATATGATTAGCCGATACATCACAGGTAATGGGCAAGCCTTGCTGCCGGGCCGCACGAATCATGGTGACGCCTTCCGCGCTGGAGATTCGGCATAAATGAACCCTGGCGCCCGTTTCCCTTGCCATCAAAATAATATTCGCCAACGCTACGGTTTCCGCGCAAACAGAAACCGGAGGCAAGCCCAATCGCGTCGCCACTTCACCGTCATGCGCCACGCCACCGTCGGCAAGATTCATATCCTGGGGACGCAGCCAAACCACGAAGCCGAAGGTGGAAGCATATTGCATTGCTTGCATCATCACACGTATGTTCGGAAGCGGCATATTCGACTGGCCAAAAGCGACGCATCCGGCATCACGTAATTCAGCCATTTCCGTCAGCCGTTCACCTTTCAAACCTTGAGTAAGCGCCCCGACAGGATAAACGTGAGCCTGATTGAGGCTCCTGGCGCGATGCTTCAGCATTTCCACCAGCCCCGGTTCATCCAGTACGGGGATCGGTATCGGGCGGGCATGCCAGGCTGGTGATACCGCCGGCTACCGCCGCAGCCATTTCGGATTCGAGGGTGGCTTTGTATTCGAAACCCGGCTCGCGCAACCGCGCCGATAAATCCACCAGGCCGGGGCACACTATCATATTCGTTCGCATCTATTTCCCGATTGGCATGAAAACCAGGCGGGCTTTCGCCCAGGCCAACGATTTTGCCGGCCGCAATGAACACATCCATGATAGCGTCTGTCTCGCTTTTTGGGTCTATGAACACGGCCGCTCCTTGATAATCATGTTTCATCTCTTTCAATTGCCCGCCAAAATCGACATTACCGCCATCCGTACTGCGATGCCGAATGTTACTTGCGGCAGAATTACCGATTGCTTGCCGTCGGCAACCGCGGAATCAATTTCAACGCCCCGGTTCATCGGGCCGGGGTGTAAAACAATAGCGTCATGCTTGGCCAGCGCCAGCCTCTCCTGCGTGAGTCCATAATACTTGAAATATTCCTCGGTGCTGGGGAGACGCGCACTTAGCATGCGCTCGCTTTGCAGACGCAGCATCATCAGCACATCCACATCTTTTAGCCCGTGTGCCATCTCGTGATAAACATGTACGCCGAGACGTTCAACCTTTGAAGGGAGCAGGGTTTTTGGTGCAATGACCCGCACTTCCGGCACACCGAGTGTCGTAAGCGCATGAATTTGGGAGCGCGCCACGCGCGAGTGCAAAATATCGCCGACTATCGCCACTCGAAGATTACGAAAATCGGGTTTGTAATGGCGAATGGTGAATACATCGAGCAACCCCTGTGTAGGATGCGCATGACGGCCATCCCCGGCATTGATGACATGAATCTCGGGCCGGACATGGCGGGCGATCAGGTGCGCCGCTCCGCTTTGCGAGTGCCGCACCACGAACATGTCGGCATGCATCGCGGAGAGATTATTCACCGTATCCAGCAGTGTCTCACCTTTGGATTGCGAGGAAACGGCAATGTTGAGATTGACCACATCGGCAGACAGGCGTTTTGCCGCGATTTCAAAGGTTGTGCGAGTGCGTGTACTGGGTTCGAAGAATAAATTGAATATGGATTTACCGCGTAGCAAGGGTACTTTCTTGACATCGCGCTCCGTAACCCCGACGAAAGACTCGGCGGTATCGAGGATATTCAGCAGAATAGCGGCGGACAATCCCTCGGTGGTAAGCAGGTGTTGCAATTCGCCGTTCTTGTTCAGTTGCGGATTATTCACGGGTTATTCATTATCCCGGCGTTTGTCGTACAGGCTCAGGCTCAATTTTCCGTTGTCGGCTTTTTCGAGCGCGAGCATTTTATCCGAGGGCAAGTCGAGCGTTGCTCCAATATATTGGGCGACGATGGGGAGCTCTCTGCCGCCCCGGTCTATTAAGTGCAGCGAGGCGGACGCTTGCCGGTCTGCCATAATCGAATAATTCATTGATAGCGGCACGTATGGTGCGCCCGGTATAGAGCACGTCATCTATTAAAATTATATGGCTGCCTTCCACCTTGAATGGGATGTCTGAGGGCTTGACCTGAGGATGCAGGCCAATCTGGCCAAAGTCGTCCCGATAGAACGAAACATCCAGCGCACCCAAGGGAAGCGAAAGCTTCAAATCCTGGTGCAGCCGTTGCGACAGCCATACCCCTCCCGTGTGGATTCCGACAAGCGCGGTGCTCGTTTCAACATCAGGCCGTATCCTTCCGGTGAGCTCGGCCAGCAATTGTTCTGCATCAGGTAGTTGCATTTCGTCCATCAAAATAGGTTTGCAATATCAGCTGAGCCGCTATCTGATCCAATAGCGGTTTTTGCTTCTTTTTATTTACACCTGCTTCCCGCAGCGCTGCGCCGGCCTCAATTGAAGTATAGCGCTCATCCACCAGTACTGTCCTGATGCCAAAACGGCCTTCAAGGCGCCGCGCGAAACGACGGCTCCGCCGGGTCAGTTCATGTTCCGTACCATCTGCATGAGTAGGCAAACCCACTGCCAGCAGCGCTGGATGCCACTCATCAATTAGCTGAGCGATGCTTTCGAAGCATTCCGCTGCATTCTTGTTGCTTACGGTGGCAAGCGGATGCGCTAAAGCCAGCTCAAGATTACCCACCGCCACACCGATGCGCCTCTCGCCAAAATCGAAAGCCAAAACCGTCCCGGTAAGGTGGGTTTCAATATTCATGGTCGGGAGTCGCTGGACAAGCCCGCTTGCCGTCGTGGAGCATTGCCGATGAATAGAACGCTGTTATTAAGAATGCCCCACTTCATCCGACAGGCTTGACAAATCGACGCCAAGCAGACGCATCGCCGCCGTCAAACGCTCCTCAGCCGGCAACTCGAAAATGATATTGGGTGACGCGGGCACGGTGAGCCATGTATTCTGGGATAATTCATGCTCTATCTGGCCCGGCGCCCATCCTGAATAACCCAATGCAACGAGTAATTCTTTTGGGCTTTCTCCGCTTGCTATCGCTCGTAAAATATCGAGTGAAGTGGTGAGCCCAACCTTATCATGTACTACCATGGTGGATTGCCAGTCACCGACAGGCTGATGCAGTACGAAGCCGCGATCCAGTTGTATCGGTCCGCCAAACATGATTGGCAACCCTCCTACAGCCTGATCATCGGAAGAAATATCCAATTGATCCAGCAGGTCCTTAAGAGTAAGGTCAATGGGCCGATTAACCACCAGGCCCAAGGCGCCCTGATCACTATGTTCACAGATATATGTTAGCGTCTTGGAAAAGAAGGGGTCTGCCAGGGCGGGCATGGCGATCAAAAAATGATGGGTCAAGTTGACGCTTTGCATGGATAGGCTGATTGCATCCTGCTATGAGATATCTCTAGAGTCTGAATTTGCCAGCACCTGATCCAGGGACTGCCGGCTTTCCCGTTTAGTTGCAGCCAGGGTCATTTTTCACGAGTATTCGGATAACAATATAATTATTATCCGCCGGTATTTCGCGCCTATGCCTACAAAGCGGCTTTGCTATCATTGTAGAACGAATTCGTTTTCAGTAGTACGTTTTGAAGAAATCGAAGCTGCGCCGTCCCAGTGAACCCGCCCCATCAGCAGCAGCGTCTCCCCCGGCAGTTGTCTTCCAATTGGGGAGCGCAAGCCCCGGAGATTTCAGCTGGGCGTATGACATAAATAATGGGAGTTCGAAGGATGTGAGCGAGGATATGAGCGGTAAAAGCCTGATTTTTTTTTGCGACATATGCCGTTGAACTGGAGGCCGGCGATCAGTTCCGGCATTGTCGCGGGAGTGGTTGCGACGGGAGCCCAGATTTTCCTGTGGCTGGTGTTCACGGATGCGTTGCCGGGCATCTTTTATAGGGATGCGCGTTTCACCGCGGCTATCCTCCTTGGGCAAGGCGTTCTACCGCCACCGGCCACGTTCGACTGGAAAGTGATGATAATCGCGACCGTTATTCACTTTGTGATTTCCATTGTTTACAGCCTGATTCTGGCCCTTTTGCTTTCCCGCATCGGAACGATGTTTTCCCTGTTCGCGGGTTCCATCTACGGGTTGATGATATATACAGTAAACATGTATGGCGTGACGGCCATTTTCCCCTGGTTTTCAGAGGCGCGCGACTGGATCACAGTGGTGACACACGTCGTGTTTGGAATTTCTCTGGCTGGTACGTACAAAGTCTTATCGAGAGCTCACTTCCCATAACGCAAGAGTTTGGAAACAAGCGTGTGAAAAGTTTTTTTTGGGTTCGGCCCCTGATCGTCTCTCTCCGCTGCGGTACATTTCTCGTCGGTCACCTCGGTCCGGCAAAACTGGCAGTAGTTTTCCCAATCCCTGTTGTACGCTGGTATCTCCTCCTGGCGGATATTGGGCTTAAAGTCATCAATAATTTCCTGCATTACCGGCAATCTGGCGCAAAGATAAGTATCTATGCTTTTAGGCCAGTTGACAGGCTCGGGATACAGGCCGGAAAGGGTATGCAGAATTGCTGAACGGAATTCCTCGGCGGCCTCATTCCGGCGTTTGCGGTAATATAGTTCATAAATCCCCGCAACAACGGTCGCGGCAGCCAGCAGAACCAGGGGCCACATGGGTACTTGATTGAAGTATGCTGCTATCTGGTCATACGGTGCGATAGTGTCGTTACCTTCATTCATATATTCTTTCCGGTTATCTTGTCCTGCTATAAAAATATTCGAGCGGGCATAGCGCTTGCCCGTTTGGTTCCTATTCTCTTCCAATTCAAGCCCCTTGATTTAGCCCTACATACTCTGCGCGCGCTGAGATAAATTCAATAAGCTGCCGCAACAGGATTTCAATCCTGTTTAGCGGGAGTACTTGAAGATTATAAGCTTTAGGTCGTCGCGGTCAATTGCCCATCACGAATTCAGCTATTTCGAATAATCGACATCCGCCCTTTACGGAGATGCTCCGTTGCCGAGCAGCGATTCTCTCACCCGCTATCGTACAGATTAGCATTCACATAAGGATCAACATAATTTTACCGCCACCGATATCTGGTTATCGAATACTTCATGCGCAAGGTTAACATTTACCGCGGCGCTATTTGCAAGATGGGGGACGATGTTGAGGTAGTACATTCCCTGCGATAAGACCGGGCACGCCAGCAGCGGGGTGAGTATTGTCGTTGCAAATCCACTTTACACCATCGGTTGTCGCCAAAACCAGCGTCCTGCCGGTGCCATCCTTCAAGAGCTCCGGACTTACCCCATTATTCTTGAATGTTGCCGTCACCTGAAAGCCGGAAGTCAGCGTCGCAGGTGTCAGGCTTGCGACATACTTTCCGGCCTGTGTTTTCACCAAGGTATCAAACTCTGTTTTTGTAGGCCATCCGCCGTTATCTGAATGGAACGCGGAGACAGGCGCTTTTACGCTATCCAGAAGATCAACCGCTTCGGTAACCTGAGTCCGAGCCTGGGAATCCTGATAAAGCAGATATGCGGGCGGAATCGCAACGGTTACTAAAATACCGATAATCGCGAACACCATCATCAATTCAATCAAGGTCAAGCCCTTCTTATCCAGCGCCATCCTGATAAAGCTCCTTTGGTTAGAACTCATGCCATATCCAGTACTTTTCACCCCAGTTGTCATTTAATAAGTAGCACTGGTATTGTTGATAGCTGAATAACCTTGCTGGCTACCGAACCCAGCAAGATCCCCTTGACCGCCCCCAGCCCTCGCGGCCCGATGATTATTTGATTACAGTTTAATTCCTTTGCATAACGCAGGATCATGTCCGGCGGAGTTCCTACCGTGATATGAAGCTGGTAGCCGATGCCCGCCTGATCCAGCAATTCACGTGCTGCCCGAAGCTCTTTCATCCCTTCTTCCTGCTGATACAGCTCAATACTCTCTTTGTCTATAAACAGAGGGACATTCCCGCGCTGCGGGAATTGCACGTTCAGCAAATGGATTTCCGGTTTTTCCTTGTACCAATCGATAAGGGTGATGAACTCAGCAATCGCTCTATCAGAAGCGTCCGAACCATCCACCGGTAACAAGAATTTCAGCATATGTTCTCTCCATCAAAACGGCAACTACAACGGCTTGTTCACATCATCCACCAGATCTACACCGTCCGCACTTTTTGCCTGAGCCCGCGCAGCAAGCCACTTGCCGGTTACCACAACCAGCAGCGCGCCACAGGCGGGGCAAGCCAGTGCAGATAAGCTGCGTTCGTATTGACCCATTCCTTGCTGACCGCGTCGGTAACGCTCATATCTCCCGCGATCCAGCCCAGCAAGCCGGCACCAATGGCGATGGTGACAGGAAAGCGATCCATCAGCTTCATCACCAGCTTGCTACCCATAACAATGATGGGCACGCTCACCAGCAGCCCGAAAACGACCAGCTCGATACTGTCCCTGGCGGCGCCTGCAATCGCAATGACGTTATCGAGGCTCATAACCGCGTCGGCGATAATGATAGTCCTGATCGCCCCCAATAGCGTTGTGCTGGCATCAACTTTATGCCCATTACCATGTGGCTCAGGCTGAAGCAGCTTGGTGCCGATCCATAATAGCAACAGCGCGGCTACAATCTTCAGGAATGGAATCGCCAGCAAATTGAGGGCGAAGAAAACCAGCAACACTCGCAGCCCTATGGCGCCGAATACTCCCCAGAAAATCCCCAGATTCCGCTGCTTCTCCGGCAGCCGCCGACATGCGAGCGCGATAACGACTGCGTTATCACCGCCCAGGACGATATCGATGGCGATGATTTGGAGTACCGCGACCCAGAATTGCGGACTGGCGAAGTCCATAAATAAATCTCTGAAAATTAGGTAGCTACGTAAAACTTAGGCAAGAAGATATATAGTCCTCCTTGAACGGGCCGTTATCGCAATTATACCAGCCTCTTGCTCACTCGCCCTCTGCGCGAATGAATTGAAGAATTTCCGATCTGCGCGACGTGGTGTCCTGGTATCCCAGTTCAATCAATGCACGGCAGAAGGATTCTTCAAACAGCACATAGCTCAGCATTGCCGAGCCGTCTCGTCGCAATGCGCCGATGTTGCGAAAAAAAAGCCGTACGGTACGCGGTAAGGCGTGCGCGTGCTGTTCGGCAATTTTATTGATTTCCACGCTGGGGGAAATTACCATCGATTTGATCTGGCGTAGCGGCAAGCCGTTATTTTTCAAATTCTCATCCGGGATCATCCCGATAATATTGTTGATGTGCTGCAGGCGCTCCAGGTCGACGTAAAGACTGTCGAGAAAAAGGCTGCCCATAATATGGCCTCCTACCTGCGCTAACGTAGGGTAGCTGTCGACTCTGGCGCGCTCAGGTTGAGCTTCGACAGTCGTGCGTACGCCTATTACGAGCACCCGTTCCGCGCCCAGATGCAGCGCCGGGCTGATGGGCGCGAGCTGGCGCATGGACCCATCGCCGAAATATTCGCGATTGAGCCTCATTGCCGGAAAAAGAATAGGGATAGCGGAGGACGCCATCAGATGCTCAACCCCGATACGCGCCGATATGCCGATGCGGCGTTCCCGTTTCCAGGGTGCTATGCCGTCAACGCCCTCATAGAACGTAACCGACTGGCCCGAAGTATAGCCCCATGCGGTGATGCCCAGCGCATGCAAAGCGCCTGCTTCGATGCTTCTCTGAATGCCATGAAGCGGCAAGCTATGTTCCAGTAATTGAGCCAGCGGCGAATTGTCCAGCAGGGAAACTACGCTGCGCTTTCTTAAGCGACCTATCAATAGCGAAGCCAACCAGCGCGCCGCGTTTCCATATACGCCGATGGGATCGGAACGATAAGCCTGGCTGACATGCGCGTTCTCCCACACCGTTGACAGATCGCGCACCCCGTCGTGAAAATTCCGAGCCGAAACCGCAAGACTTGCGGCATTGAATGCCCCGGCGGAAGTACCGCAAATCACAGGAAAGGGATTGCGCGTCCTCTTCGGCAACATTTCAGCGATGGCTCGCAATACTCCCACCTGGTAGGCGGCGCGCGCGCCGCCGCCAGTCAGCACAAGACCGACCTTAGGCGGCGCCGATGATGGCTGTATTGAACTCATTCACCCGCAGCCAAATCTGCTCCTGTTTATGACGTCTCATGCAAGATCGCCGCGAGCAAAAATTTTTCTGATATTCGACAGCCTGCACCAACACATAGCTTCCGGAATCCCGGACAATTCATGGTATATGGATTGTAGATTCACGCCGGCGATGCTCTGACCCGTGGTTGCTTTGGAAAATTCGGGAGCAGTAATTTTAATTCCGCCTACCTGTCCCTATCATATTCTCCGGCCTTACCCAGCCATCAAATTGCTCAGCTGTTACGTAACCCGAGGCAATCGCCGCTTCTTTCAGCGTCGTGTCTTCGCGATGCGCTTTCTTGGCGATTTCCGCTGCGACATCATAGCCGATATAGGGCGTGAGCGCTGTCACAAGCATTAACGAATTATGCATCAGCTCATCGATACGTTCGATATTGGCTGTCATCCCCGTCGCGCAATGGTCGTTGAAACTCGTCATGCCATCCGCAAGCAGGCGAATGCTTTGTAGAAAGTTATGGATGATAAGCGGCTTCATGACGTTTAGCTCAAAATTCCCCATGGATCCACCAAAATTAATCGCCACGTCGTTACCCATCACCTGGCAACAAATCATGAGCATCGCTTCCGATTGAGTAGGATTGACCTTTCCCGGCATAATGGAACTGCCCGGCTCATTTTCGGGGATTTGTAATTCCCCGATACCGCAGCGGGGGCCGGAAGCAAGCCAACGGATATCATTAGCGATCTTCATCAATGACGCGGCCAACGTCTTCAGCGCGCCATGGGCATGAACCAGCGCATCATTAGTGGCGAGTGCCTCAAACTTGTTGGGCGCGGTGACAAATGGCAGATTCGTCAGTTTTGCCAATTCCGCTGCTATACGGGCAGCAAATTCAGGATGGGTGTTCAGACCTGTTCCCACCGCGGTCCCGCCCAAGGCCAGTTCATGCAAATGGGGAAGCGATGCGTTCACATGCGCCAGTCCGTGATCCAGTTGCGAAACATAACCCGAGAACTCCTGCCCCAATGTCAAGGGCGTCGCATCCTGCAGATGAGTGCGGCCGATTTTGACGATACCGGAAAATTCCTCCGCCTTGGCAGCCAAAGTCTGCCTCAGCGCAACAATGGCGGGTATCAATCGTTGATCGATCGAGCGTGCCGCCGCCACATGCATCGCTGAAGGAAACACGTCGTTGGACGATTGCCCCTTGTTCACGTCGTCGTTGGGATGGATCTTGCATTCGGCCCCGCGCCCGCCGCCGAGCAACTCGGAAGCACGGTTCGCCAGTACCTCATTCATGTTCATGTTGGTCTGGGTACCGGAGCCTGTCTGCCATACCACAAGGGGAAATTCCGCATCATGGCGGCCTGAAACCACCTCATCGGCAGCTTGCATAATGGCAGCAGCGACATCGGCATCCAGCAGACCTAAATCGCGATTGACGCTGGCTGCTGCACGTTTTACCAGCGCGAGCGCGTGAAGCAGTGCGATTGGGATGCGTTCGAAGGAGATTCTAAAGTTCTGCAGCGAACGCTGCGTCTGCGCACCCCAAAGCGCGCCGGCAGGCACTTGCATCACGCCCATGCTGTCGCGTTCTTCGCGGTAACTCATGCAGACCTTCGGCTAGATAAACAGGTGAGGCAGTTCTGAACACCTGGCCAGAACGGAAGCCGAATTTAGCGGCCGATTCGGTGCCAGATAAAGCGCAGTGCCGGGAAATCGCACGACAAGCGGTCGAGATTGGTTTTTAGGCCTCTTCCCAGGGTTTACCATCACGAGCGCCCAGGCTGGCCGAATCGATGGGTTTGTTTCCGGATTTTCGGCCAATTCATGCCGGGCCAGCGATCAACCTGCAAAATCAAAACCGCGCGGGTCAATTTTCAAGACGGAATGAAGCTTCACCAGGCTGGCCGGTTTCAGGATCGATCCAGTCGGATATCCCAATCTCTTCTTCCGCCTGCTCCAGGGTTTCCCCAGGCTCATAATCGGATTCCGCATTGTATTCCATATCCTGCGTAGCTTCGAGCAGCGTCGGAAAGGGACCGAAAATCCTGCCGCTCTCCTGCTCATCATGCCAATAAAAACCATCGGGACGTTCGACAATACGCTTGGTGTCGTAATCGCGTGACGCTGGTGGAATTTTATAATCCATGACTACCTCCACTAGGATTTACAGGTTGAACTGGCTTTAATGTTAACCTCGTCCGCAAAATTTTACCAGCGTAAATAATCAATACAGAGAAAAGATAATGATTATTGACGGGTCGGTGGCACGTATGGGAATAGGAAGTCGGGAGCCACTTTCGATCGACAGAAAGAGCAACCGATTTTCGGTGTTTCAATGTGTGAACTATTAAAAAGAGAAGGCAGCGTTTATATCTATGACTGCCGGACCGGCTTATCACTTCTCCGTAGCAGGCTAATCCGCAATGCCAACCCCAGACTCAGGAGTCCGATCCTGAAAGGGGAAATAGCCAGTTCGGAGCTGGGCTGTTGGTTTTAGCTGATTTTAGCCGTTTTTTTTACCGGCCGCTTTCTTCGTCTTTTTCTCAATCCCGGTTTTAGCCGAAGCCGCCTTCCCTTCGGATTTCTTCGCGCTGGCTTTTTTGCCTGGAGAGGCTGTCTTTTCCGCGGTATCTTTCTTTGCTGCCGACTTGCTGGGTGAGGTGGAAGATTTCTTTTCGGCCTTTTTTTCAGTTTTTTTCTTAGTTTTTTTCTTGGCTTTTTTCTCGGTCTTTTTCTCTGCTGGTTCCTCGACTGCTTTCTTGGACGCTTTTTTAACCGGCTTTGGGGCTGCCGTTCTTTCTTGCTCAGCCGAGGCCGTTGTGGAAGCGGTCACTTTTGCTACAGGTTTCTCGATTGAAGCAGCGGTCTTGCTCCCGGCTTTCTCGGCTGACTCCTCCGCTGCTGCTTTCTTGGTTGACGTTTTTTTGCTGGTTGCGGACTTTTTCACCGTTGCGGATTTCGCCACGGCCGGTTTCTTTGCCGCGGATTTCTTGGTAGTCGCCATTTCAACCTCCAGGTAAGATTACTCAGGGTTTACAGGATGTCACACTACTACATTTATCGCCATACGCAGATTCCACAGCGCTACCGGCCAGTATAAAGATCAAACTTATTGATTTGGTTTCTCTATTCAATCCCAGCTTAGCGCACCCCCGGTCTGGTACTCCGTAACGCGGGTTTCAAAAAAGTTTTTTTCCTTTTTCAGATCGATCATTTCCGACATCCAGGGAAAAGGATTGCTGGCGCCCGGATAGAGGATATCCAGACCGATCTGCTGACAGCGGCGATTGGCGATATAGCGCAAGTATTCCTTGAACATTGGCGCATTCAATCCGAGGACACCACGCGGCAACGTATCCTCCGCATAACGGTACTCCAGTTCCACCGCTTTCTGCATCAGCGCGCTGATTTCATCACGGAACGCCTTGGTCCATAAATGCGGATTTTCCATTTTGACCTGGTTAACGACATCTATGCCGAAATTGCAGTGCATGGATTCGTCGCGCAGAATATATTGATACTGTTCCGCCGCTCCGGTCATTTTGTTCTGCCTGCCGAGCGCCAGAATTTGTACGAAACCCACGTAAAAGAACAGTCCTTCCATGATGCAGGCGAATACGATCAGGCTCCTCAACAACTTCTGATCGGCTTCAGGTGTGCCGGTCTCGAATGCCGGATCAGTGAGCGTGTCGATGAATGGAATCAGGAACTCGTCTTTTTCCCGAATTGACGCCACTTCATGATAGGCGTTGAAAATTTCCCCCTCGTCCAGACCTAGCGATTCGACAATGTACTGATAAGCATGCGTATGGATCGCTTCTTCAAATGCCTGGCGCAACAGGTACTGGCGGCATTCCGGGTTGGTGATGTGGCGATAGGTGCCGAGTACGATATTGTTGGCAGCCAGCGAATCAGCGGTAACAAAAAAGCCCAGGTTCCGCTTGATCAGGCGGCGTTCATCCTCGGTCAGCCCATTGGGGTCTTTCCATAAGGCGATGTCTGCGCTCATGTTGATTTCCTGCGGCATCCAATGGTTAGCGCAGGCGGAAAGATACTTCTCCCATGCCCACTTGTACTTGAACGGCACCAGCTGATTGACGTCCGCCTTGCAATTGATGATGCGCTTGTCTTCAACCGATAGGCGCCGATTTATATTATCGGCAACGGGGCTATCATTATTTTCGCCATCCTGCGCTTCAGGTCCATTCGAACCGGTACCTTGCAGGCTCAGCCTGGATGCAGTCAGCACTTTTGCGTCGCTCGACGTGCCATTTATCCGTGGCATTCCTGATTGCACTGTCTCGTCCTCAAATGTCAGCATATCCTTCTCCTTTTATTTTCCGATTCCTTGCGAATTTTTATTGGCATGACTCGCACTCGGGATCATCGATGCCACAATAACTCACGTCAGTTGTCGTCGCACCCATCTGGCATGTTTCCTTCTATGGGCACCGCGTTCAGGGAGCCTGCTCTGACCGTGGATTTTTCCGCTGAAGTCGCGCCGAGCGAGCGCAAATAATAGGTGGTTTTCAAGCCGCGCAGCCAAGCCAGCTTATAAGTCTCATCCAGTTTTTTCCCGGATACCCCCGCCATATAGATATTGAGCGATTGTGCCTGGTCGATCCACTTCTGCCGCCTCGCCGCCGCCTCGATCAACCACTGCGGATCGAACTCGAAGGCGGTGGCATATAGTCTGCGAATATCGGCCGGCACCCGGTCTATCTGGCCCAAGGCGCCATCAAAATACTTCAGGTCCGAAATCATGACTTCGTCCCAGAGGCCCAGTTTTTTCAGGTCGTTTACCAGGAATTCATTCGCCATGGTGAACTCTCCCGATAAATTGGACTTGACGTAAAGGTTCTTGAAGGCCGGCTCGATGCTGGCGGATACGCCGATAATATTGGAAATGGTTGCGGTTGGGGCAATTGCAAGGCAGTTGGAATTGCGCATGCCATGCTCTCTTATGCGTTCGCGCAATGCATCCCATCCAAGCGTGGCCGACATGTCTACCTCGATATAACCGCCGCGCTCTTCGCGCAAGAGATCGAGCGTATCCTGCGGCAGAATCCCGCGATCCCACAGGCTGCCGCGATAAGAAGCATAACGGCCGCGCTCTTCGGCCAATTCGGTGGAGGCCCAATAGGCATGGTAAGCAACCGCTTCCATTGCATGATCGGCAAATTCCACGGCCTCATTTGAGGCATAGGGAATGCGCAGCATATGCAGGCAATCCTGGAAGCCCATGATGCCCAGTCCCACCGGACGATGCTTGAGGTTCGAATTGCGCGCTTTGGCGACGGCGTAGAAATTGATATCGATTACATTGTCCAGCATGCGCATGGCGGTGCTGATAGTGCGCTTGAGCTTAACGGCATCGAGCTCGCCGTCATTAATATGTGCCGCCAGATTGACCGACCCCAGATTGCACACGGCGATTTCGTGATCATTGGTATTGAGGGTTATCTCGGTACAGAGATTGGAGCTATGCACGACACCGATGTGGCTTTGCGGCGAGCGGATATTGCAGGCATCCTTGAAAGTGATCCATGGATGTCCGGTTTCAAATAACATGCTGAGCATTTTGCGCCATAACTGCTGCGCGGGAATCTTCTTGTGCAGGCTGAGTTCGCCGCGCGCGGCCTTCTCCTCGTAGGCAAGATAAGCCTGCTCAAACGGCTTGCCGAATTTTTCATGCAGGTCGGGCACGTCCGAGGGTGAAAAAAGTGTCCACTCCCCGCCCTCCATGACGCGCTTCATGAACAGGTCGGGAACCCAGTTGGCGGTATTCATGTCATGAGTGCGGCGGCGGTCATCGCCGGTATTTTTGCGTAAATCCAGAAACTCCTCGATATCCAGGTGCCACGATTCCAGGTAGGCGCAAACCGCACCTTTGCGCTTGCCGCCCTGATTTACCGCCACCGCAGTGTCGGAGACCACCTTGAGGAAAGGCACCACGCCTTGCGACTTGCCGTTTGTACCCTTGATGTGCGAGCCCATTGCCCGTACCGGCGTCCAATCATTGCCCAGTCCCCCGGCATACTTGGCGAGCAGGGCATTCTCCTTGATTGCCTCGTAAATACCATCGAGGTTATCCGGCACCGTGGTGAGGTAGCACGAGGACAATTGCGAACGGCGGGTCCCGGAATTAAACAGGGTTGGAGTGGAGCTCATGAAGTCGAAGTTCGAGAGTACGTGGTAGAACTCCATCGCACGTCCCTCCCGGTCAATTTCGTTCAGCGCAAGCCCCATTGCCACGCGCATGAAAAATGCCTGCGGCAACTCAATACGACTGTCCTGTATATGCAGGAAATAACGGTCATACAAAGTTTGCAAACCGAGATAGCCAAATTTGAGGTCGCGGCTGGCATCCAGCGCTTTGGCCAAACGCGGCAGGTCGAACTGCGCCAGACGCTCATCCAGCAATTCCGAATCGATGCCGCGTTTGATAAATTCAGGAAAATACGCTGCATAGCGATCGGACATTTCCTGTTGCAAAACTTCTTCGCCCAGCACTTCGAAACGGAGGGAATGCAACAACAACCGCGCAGTGACATAGCTGTAGGCAGGCTCTTTTTCAATTAACGCGCGTGCCGACAGAACCAGCGATTTTCTTACTTCTTCCAGAGGGACGCCGTCGTACAAGTCCTTCAATGTGGCTTTCAGTATCAGCGCCGGGTTCACCACTTCGCCCAGGCCGAGCAGGAAGACTCGATCAGCGTCAGCAGGCGCGCCGTATCCAGCGGGATCCTGATACCGTTCTCGATTACATTCAGAACGCTGGCCGGTGCTTCCACCACGCCATTTCTTTCTGCCTCGCCCGCTTTCGCGCGCGATCCTCGCGGTAGAGCACGTAAGCGCGCGCCACATCATGCTCTCCAGAGCGCATCAATGCGAGTTCCACCTGGTCCTGAATATCCTCGATATGTAAAGTTCTGCCCGAAGGCTGGCGACGAATCAATGCATTGACCACGTCATCGGTCAGCCGTGCCACCAATTCGCGTACCCTGGCGGAAGCCGCACCCTGGCCGCCATTGACGGCGATGAATGCTTTTGTCATGGCAATGGAAATCTTGGTCGGCTCGAACGCACCACAGAACCATTGCGACGAATGATTTTGTATTGGGAATACCGGGTGTCCTGGTGGGAAGGGCTGAAGAAAGCTCGTACCCGCTACTCCCGGACGGTTCATGTGATCTGTTGCAAGCTGCATGTCGGATTCTCCTCATCTATACTGGGAAAGCGGCTCCTTCCCCATGGCTGAAGCGGGTGGCTGCGGATATCGATAAATCCGTAAACCACTACATCTAGTATCAAGATTGGATACATTTTACTAGG
>CAWKMH010000022.1:0-7494 GCA_963850515.1 uncultured beta proteobacterium | reverse complement strand
CTTCAGTTTGAAGAAGAAGCCGCCGCTGCTGTATAAGCGCTGTTCTCATCAATGCAGTTAAAACAAAAAAGGCGCTGATCGCGCCTTTTTTGCATCGGGAATGTCCGAGTACTCCGGAGCTTGGCCGAACAACAGTTACTTGCCTTCGGTTTCATACTTGAAAGACAGATTCACTCTTGCTCGATATGCAACAACCTTGCCATCCTCAATCACCATATCCAGCTTCACTATTTCCGCAACCCTCAGGTCGCGCAATGTTTTTGATGCCGTCTCGACGGCATTTCTGGCTGCATCCTCCCATGAGGTCTGGCTGGTCCCTATTATCTCTGTAATTCGATAGATACTATCTCCTGACATGATTTTTCTCCTTCCAGGGTGAGCAATAAAAATAGTTACTGAGCGGTCTCAACGCGAATTGCAGTTTATGGCTAACCTCGGTGGATTGCAATCTGTACTCAGTTGCTGGGAGACGCTATCAACCGCGACTGCATAAACCTGATTGGCGGCATTTGATCAGTCCTGCGGAGGCGTTAGCGTGTTACAGGCAATAGTATTACGTCTGCGGTTCAGTAGCTCTTTTCTCAAGCACAGCCGGTTGGCCAGCGCCGCTTGTCAGCCGGCAACTACGCGCTGGGTAATATATCCCAGCGCTTCATCCACCTGGTCGATGAGAATAAGGCATAACTCTCCGGCTTTCAGGTTGGCAAAGGCAGCATCGATCGCGACAAATTCGCCGCGAATTTCCTTGACGTCGCGGGTGCGCTTCGCATTTTTCAGACCTTGCCGCAACAGGCTCAAGCACTTCCCCATCGGCTCGGCCTCTCTGGCACTTGTCCTGATAAAGCACCACCTCGTCAAAAGCATCACCGAGAATCTTGGTCTGCTGACGGATGTCCTCGTCGCGGCGATCACCCGCGCCGCTAATCACGACTGAGCGCCGCTTGGCCGGCATCTTTCGATGGCAGCACAAGCGCCCGGATTGCATCCGCATTGTGGCCGTAGTCCGCGATAAGCGTGGCGCCCCGGTGGCTGAAGAGATTGAAACGGCCTGGTGCGGTTTGTGTGTCGCTGACAAAACTGGCTAAACCGACACGTATGACGTCCCAGTCGAGACCAAGCGCCCAGCCCGCTCCAGTGGCGGCCATTGCGTTTTCGATCTGGAAAGCGATGGCCCCGTTCTGCGTGAGAGGAATTCCCGCCAGCGTCAGGCGGTGTTCAACACCCGCTTCCGAAGCGACGATCGAACCCCCGTCGAGATAAATGACGCGCTTGCCTTGCGCCCGATGTTTCACTATCACGGGATTGCGGGGATCACGGGCGAAAAATGTGACCGAACCCGGGCAGTGGGTCGCCATGCTTGCCACCAAAGGGTCAGCCGCATTGAGCACGGCGACGCCGGTACCCGCTGTGACATTTTGAACGACGATGCGTTTGACGGCAGTCAAATCCTCCACCGTGTTGACGTGGGAAAGGCCAAGATGATCGCCTCCACCGATATTGGTCACCACAGCCACATGACAACGATCGAAGCCCAGCCCCTCACGCAGCAGGCCGCCCCGCGCCGTCTCGAAAACCGCCGCGTCGACATCGGGGTGAAGAAGAACTTTCTTTGCACTCTTAGGGCCACTGCAATCGCCCGTATCGATGCGCTGACCTTCAATATAAACACCGTCAGTACTAGTCATGCCGACGCGCATGCCCTGGCATTCGAGGATATTGGCAATCAGGCGGACGGTGGTGGTCTTCCCGTTGGTTCCCGTTACCGCCACAACGGGGATGCGCGCGTCATCTCCGTCTTTAAACATATTGGCAATAATCGCCTCTCCTATCGCACGCCCTGTACCAAATGAAGGTTGCAAATGCATGCGAAGGCCTGGCACAGCATTGATCTCTATTACGGCGCCGTGCTCTTCGAGCGGATTCGATACGCTATCGCAGACAATATCCACCCCACAGATATCGAGACCTACCATTTGGGCAGCGGCTTCCACGCGCGCGGCAAGCTCGGGATGAACGTCATCGGTAACATCGGTGGCCGTTCCCCCGGTGGAAAGGTTGGCGTTATTGCGCAGCACAACGCGTTCGCCTCTAGAAGGCACGGATTCCGGAGCCAAACCCTTGGGTAGCCAGTTGGGCAACCGTAATTTCGTCAAAATGAATTTTTGTCAGTGCGTTCGCATGACCTTCACCACGCCGCGGATCACTATTTATCTGCTCAACCAATTGACTGATGCTGTGCATACCGTCGCCGACAACCTGGGGCGGATCACGCCGCGCAGCCGCAATCAACTTATTGCCGACCACCAGCATGCGGTAATCATTACCGGGAATGAAACGCTCAACCAGGACTTCACCGCTGATCTCAGCCGCTACCGCGTAGGCAGCGTCCACCTGCTCCCGGCTGGTCAGGTTCACGCCTACTCCCCTGCCCTGATTGCCATCCCGCGGCTTGACAACAACCGGGCCGCCTATTTCACAAGCAGCCACCCAGGCATCTTCTGCATTCGCTACCGGTCTACCTGCCGCGATCGGGATACCGGCATTGCTCAGCAACGTTCTGGTCAACTCCTTATCCTGCGCAATGGATTCCGCCACGAGGCTGGTCCGCCCCGTCTCCGCAGCCTGAATACGACGCTGGCGACTGCCCCAGCCAAACTGGACCATACTGCCATCGGTCAGCCGGCGAAAAGGAATATCGCGTGCCACAGCCGCCCGGACGATCGCACCCGTACTCGGCCCAAAACGTATCTCTTCATACAGTTCATGAAGGCGGCCGACGGCATCGGCGATGTCGAAGAAAGTATCCTCAATCGCGGCACGACATAAGGTTAGCGCGAATTCGATGGCAAGCCTGCCTACCGATTCTTCGCTGTACTCGACAATGACTTGATAAATACCGGCTTCCAGCGTGCGAGTAGTCTTACTGAAGGTCACCGGGCAGCCGGCTTGTGTTTGCAGGCCGAGCGCAGCACGCTCAAGCGCATGCGCCATGATCCCCGCTTCAGGGTGGAATGCTGGCTGGAGCAAATCGATTTGCGGAAATCGGTCGCGCAACCGAATCATGAAGCCTCTGGTTTCTATGAGAAATTCAGTTTCACTGCAAGAAACTATTGCTTCTATGGCTGTGTGGCGGCTCCACAAATTAGGTCCACGCAATGCGCGGATAGACGATACTTTCATTGAAAGTTCTCCTGGTGCTTCTTGATCATCCGGAGGCGTTGCTGATATGCGTCTGATTTCCATGTCTTATTGATTACCGACGAAATTTTCGATTCCGGCACGTATGAGAGCCGGTTCGATACCGAGCGCCCATGCAGCGCCTACCGCCGCCAGGACATTCTCGACTTCCGGAACGGCATGGCCACCCTGGGTGAGCGGAACATCCGCTACTTTTCCCAGTACCAACTCGCTGGAACCGGTAACGAGCAAAATTTTGCCATCTCGAACTATCACGGCCCGCTTAGCCTGTGCGCCTTTTATCTCCGCCGTATCGGCTAAACAATGTTTCCTGATAACAGGCAACTCAGAATCGAGGCTGAAGTATATGACATCGCCGTTGCACAGTGCAGCCATTTCAACCAGCATTGCCTCCCTGGCGTTGAGTATCGCCGCACCCGTGGGCAACACCACATCCACTTGAGTGCGCAGTACATCGAAAACCTGCTTGGCGGTTTCAATGTAGTGCCGTCCATAGTGCCGCTTCAGCTCGACATTGGTAATGACGCCTACATGACATCCATCGTAGGCCAGGCCCTCACCCAGAATGCTATCGCTGCCATTTTCAAAAACCGCAGCTTCTATCGAACGATTCATCAGGATGTTGTTAGCCGTCTTCCATTTGGCATGATCGCCCTTGTAGACTTGCCTGCGGTCGAGGTAAAACCCATCGCTGCATGCCAGTCCCGTATGTTTACCAGACAACGCGAGTAGATGAGCGACAAGGTGCGCCACTGTAGTTTTACCATAGCTGCCAGTAATACCTACGACCGGAACCCGGCCGTCTCCCTGGTTAGGGAAGAGATGGTCGACGATAGCTTCGCCAACGGGACGCGGCGTGCCGATGACGGGTTTGATGTGCATCAGCAAACCGGGGCCGGCATTGACCTCGACAATCGCCCCTCCCTGTTCGGCAAGGGGTCGGGAAATATCCCTGGCAACGAGATCGATGCCGGCAATATCCAGCCCGACAATGCGGGCCGCAAGCGAAGCAGCCGCAGCGATGCTGGGATGTACTTCGTCAGTTACATCAAAAGCGTGATTACCGTTACGCTGAATCAGAACTTCGAGACCGGCCTGCGGTATTGAATTGATGGTGAAGCCCTGGCGGGCAATTTCCATTATCGTTACGCCATCGATGCTGACAGGATTCAAGGGATGGTCTTCGCTTGTCCCCCGGCGCGGATCTGAATTGATCTGGTGGCGTATCAGCTCGCCAATGGTTGATTTACCGTCGCCGGTCACTGAGACCGAATCGCCTCGGCTGGCGGCCACGAGGCGTCCGCCAACCACCAGCAAGCGGTGTTCCGTACCCGGAACATAACGTTCGACCAATACGCCGTCACCTTCTTCCGAAGCAGCGCGATAAGCGGACTCGACTTCTTCCTGCCTGCTTAGCTCAATAAAAACGCCACGTCCATGGTTGCCGTCGCTGGGCTTGACTACGACCGGCAGACCTATGTCCTGGGCGGCTGCCCATGCGTCTTCCGCACTATGAACACTACGGCCGTCAGGGACTGAAACGCCGCAGGATTGAAGCAACACCTTGGTCAGGTCCTTTCCCGCGAGATACTTTCGGCAATGGCCGGCGTGAGGTCGGTCTCGGCTGTCCATATACGCTGGCTTCGAGCACCATAGCCGAGTTGCACGAGGTTTCCCTTGGCGAGAAGGCGGATGGCGGGAATATTGCGGATGGCGGCGGCCTCGACGATACAGGCGGTAGATGGGCCCAGCCAGAGTGAATCCACCATGTCGCGCAGGCGCTCGATGGAATCCTTGACGTTATAGGGCGGGTCGCGGGCTGCAGGTATCCCATTGCCGCCAGCACCAATTCACGTGCCTCTGACAGCGCGCTACGCGCGATATTCTCATGCCACGCACTGACGGCTACCTTATAAACGCCGCGCAATGAAGTCTCTCTGGCTCTGCCAAAGCCGCCGGGCATACCCGCCAGGTTTTGCAGTTCAAGCGTAATATGCTCGAGAATGTGGCCTGCCCAGGTACCGTCCTTCAGTCGGCGCAGAAATCCACCGCGCTCTCCATAGCTGCAGCGGTGCTCAATCAGCGAAGGGAGCCAGGAATAAAGGCGTTCGTAAAAACCGGGGATGGTATTTGACGGAAAATCCTCGAGATCTCCGATATCAACAATGGCCTCCAGCACCGGGCGAAGCGTCCAGATGTTAGGCCCGTTCAGGTGGCGAACCTCAAGAAATTTGATATCCCTGTTTGCACAATCGGTATTTGTATCCGCGTACGCCAGCATAAAATAGGATTCTCGAAAGAGTAAGTTAAAACCGGACTAACGCTGCTGACGGAAATCGGTTTACAGCTAAGCAGTCAGCTCTGCTGCGTGCTTCGGGCTAAATCCGGCAGTTGGATGGGCTGGAGTATGCTCACCAAGGTCGAAGCTCACAGGGTATGAAAAATCCTTTTCGATTATAGCGCTCAGTTGGAAAATGGGCTGAAGAATGGACGGTCAATTGCCGGACTTAGATTCAACAGTCTGCTGCAAAAAGGTTTCAGATCCTCGGTCGTTCATCCGGACGCTCTCGCTCAGCTCAAGGCAGCCTGTACGGTAGCAGGCTGTCCTGTTTGATGACTCAGGTTATTGGTAGCTGATGCGGCTATCTCGTGGCGTATCGGCCTGACGAACGTTTTGGAGGAGCACTCGATTTTGCTATGTTCGTTTTGCATCGGCACTTCCAAAGTGAAAAAGTCTCGTGAATTTACCTTGTATCGCCTGTTATTCCGCGATTATTGGCTGCTGCAGGCCGGAAACCGACAAAGAATAAAGCAATCATCATACCAGTTTTAATTAATCTTATTAAACAATATGTTGCTGTCACCAAGGAAGGTATTGGCGTCACTATTCACCGACAGTTTATATTCAAATTGATACTAACCTGTTGATGAAATATAAATATCGTATGTCTCCTGTCAGCGACAATTCCATACAGAGCCTGCCCGGCCGAAACGGGACAGCATGAAAAGAACAACGACGTAAAATCGACGGATGAACCGAGATGCCCCATGGGGAAATCAATGGCAAATCACGATTGAAACATGCTGGGGCGAATGGTTCCAAACTGCATCAGCATTTTCGTGACACATCTCCTTCGTAGCCTGGGCTAAAGGAAGCGGTCCAGAATCTTTCGGCTGTGATGGTCCAGAGCGAGACGGTCGCGGATCAGGAAATGGATGCCCTGACTGTCCATGATCAGCAGAGAAGGCGGCTTGAGCCTGCGAATGTATTCCTCACCCTTGAGGATGAAAGCGGTTTTGCCCCGATCCGTTTCCACATACCAGGTACTCGGCGTAGCAAAACTCGAAACCTCGTGTATGTGCTTGATTTCCGGCATGAACTCCCGGCCGGCCAGATCCGCTTCCACGAGTTTACGCATCTCGTCCGGCACATCGCTTAATTTCTCGATCCAGGCGAGTTCGCGGCCATGCGAATCGATCAGGGCGATGTCTCGCTCGGGCGCGGTAATAGGGAACGCTCGTACTGGGACTACGCCTTCCTGCACCTTCCCATCGTTCGCGACAAACACCAGTCGCCCGAACGTGCTACGGCTTAACAGATAATCAGGTTTGCCGCTCATTCTCGCCCACCCTCGGCTTTGCGGTCGACATTCGGCCTACGCAAGTCATCCTCGGTATCGATGTTGCGCGCCTGAGCCTCGTAGAGGCCGTAGTAATGGCCTTTTCGTGACATAAGTTCGTCGTGGCTGCCGACCTCGACGATGCTGCCGCGGTCGAGCACGATGAGCCGGTTAGCATCGCGTAGCGTAGAGAGACGGTGGGCAATCGCAATAGTCGTGCGGCCCCGCACCAGATTTTCGAGCGCTTTCTGGATTTCTTTCTCGGTTGTTGTATCGACAGAAGAAGTGGCCTCGTCGAGTATCAGAATACGCGGATCGATGAGCAGGGCACGAGCAATCGAGATGCGCTGCCGCTCGCCCCCTGAGAGAGTCTGGCCTCGCTCGCCGACCAGGGAATCGTAGCCATGCGGCAGGCGCAGGATGAACTCATGGGCATGCGCCGCGCGGGCTGCGGCAACGACCTCCTCCAGGTCTGCGTCCGGTTTGCCGTAGGCAATATTCTTGGCGATGGTTCCGAAAAACAGGAATGGCTCTTGAAGCACGAGCCCGATGTGCCGGCGGTATTCGGCGACCGGCAAGGAGCGAATGTCTACCCCGTCCAGCAAAATTGCGCCTTCGGTGACATCGTAAAATCGGCAGATCAGGTTGACAAGCGTGCTCTTGCCTGAGCCGCTCT
>CAWKMH010000021.1:0-6801 GCA_963850515.1 uncultured beta proteobacterium | reverse complement strand
CGTATGCGAAACCGGCGAGTCACAATAATGATCCTGTCCAGCCTTCCCGATACTTCAGCGGGGATTTCATTTGAAAGCTCACCTGATTCTTCAACGAGGGTTCACCTGACGCGATACCTGGCCTATCCGATACCGAATCCACCTCCTTATAGATGCCTGATGGGGAGATTGGCCGTGCGCCGCGGGCCGAATGCTGGACAAAAATCGGAAATTCTCATACGGCTATTGGGTGCGCTGGCGGGCGGAATAGCGGGGGTAGGGCGTCAATGAACGAAGTGCATTGCGCCGTATGCGCTCATGATGGAGCTTATGCCGCCGCACGGAAGTTGGATGCGACGGCGATATCAGTTATGGCAATCGAATAATGTTGTAGCGAGGGGTTCTCATGCGGCGCAATGCGCTTTGCTTATTGCGGCCCTACGCTTCTGCCGATGTAGTCAGGCAGTGCGAAAGATCAGGTTAGTGCACGGCCAAATGCTGGTGCGCTGAATCGGAAAGCTTGTTTTCGCGATTGGCCATATTTTATCGGCTCAGCCTTGACCGAGTTGGCGGCCGCCGAGAAACGGCTGGGGTTGGCCATCCGAACAATACAGCCTTGTGTTTGGCCCGCCATGGGTCGAGGCTTGCAATACCGAAATCGCCTGCTGGGTGTAGCGCAGGCGCTGACCGACAAGGATACCGTTGATCTTGTTGAGCTGGCTGGCTGTTTCCGCCAATTGAAGCAGTTCCTTCCAGGCATGGCGGCAGCGGGGTTATCGCGTAAACCGCGTTCCATGCCGATGTGGTCTTGAGTATAACCGAGCTTTCTCAACCAGTAGTTGCGCGCATCTGCCAGATGCGCCAATTGTTGGGCCTGTGCGCTTTTTCACTGGCGATCGACAGCAGCAGAGCGCACCGGTTGCTGCAATGCAGCTTGCTCCTGGCCCAGGATATCAATAAAGTTCCGCGTTGCGTCGCGCTCGCGGCCAATGCAGGCAACGGGATCGAAAATACTGTTAGTCAAGTCAACTCTTCCTCGTATGGATCAGGTCGCGCACCGTCTCGAGCAAACGATCCGCGATCTTGTCGGGGTTTACAGTGAAACGGCCCTCGCTGATCGCCTGTTTGATCTCTTCCACCCTGCTGCGTCGAAAACTTCGACATCCGCCAATTTTTTTTCGATGCTTTGCAATTGCGTGCTCAGTTGAACATTATCTTTTATGTCCACTGAAGCGTTCTGGTTTTTTGAAGCACGCTACCCGCTGGTATTTGCCCCGGTTTGGCAGAGGTAGCTTCGCCGATGGGCTTGGTAGCGTTGGTTTTGATGTTATTTTCTATCTGCATGGATTTGCTCCTACGATTGACTGTAAGCATGTAACGACGGCCTTTGGAGAAACTTGAGCGTTTTTTGCCAGAATCTCGTGGCACAACAGGCTCAACCAGGAAGGCCTTTTATATCTTTATTTGTAGCGCAGTCCATCATACACCTGACCAAATCTCCCTTGCACATTCTACGGTCCGTCGATAGTTCGTGGTTTCGTCAGGATGGGTGGAGCAGAGCGTAACCCATCATGATTTGCGTCTCCGTGGAAGGCAATCTTCCAGCTGTGTCTAGATAAATTGCATAATCGGCCCGGCCATAGTTAGCGATCATAGAATGAACGCAAATTTTGATGGGTTGCGCTCTGCTCCACGTCCTTCCCCTGCCGCTCTGCGGTCCATCAATAACCGACTTCCACTATTGCTCCGGCCCGGGCGGTCCCGCTCACCACCGACCCCGACGCGATTCGAACTTGCACCAACTGTCCCTCAGCCGCGTTATTGAGTGCTCTACCATCCGCGGTTACGCTGAATCCGCGTCCGCTGGAGACCAGCTTCACGTTTTGATTCTGCATCACTGCGGCTTGTGCGCGCAGCATATCCTGACGTAACGGGCTTCCAAATGAAATGCTGCCGGCGAGCGTTCTGCCCAAAGCCAGGTTCGGATCAGTAACAATACCGGCGGAAGCTGTGCCAGATCGCCGCTGCGGATGGCCAGGTCGGCCGCAGTGAGCATATGCCCCTGAGTCAGAGATTTGGCGCTGACCACATAATTTGCAATGACTTTTACCGTAGCGCGTATGTAAATCGTCCACTGATACGGCACGCTGCAACGCACTATCACGGTTGTATTGCCCCATGGCCGGCTACCGGGCGGCAAGGCTGGCTCAAGTGCGGCACAGGCGGGCAGGTTGATGCGGGGATCAATTGCACCGAGCGTAATTTCGGGCTGACCGGGAAACCTGCCGACTGGGTATGCAGGAAGTCCAGGACGATATCCTGGACAAGACGCGGGTCCTGCCTTGCGTTCGCCGATAACGCGCCGAACCCCATGCCACAGCCGACAAGGAGAGAAGGGCGATAAAACTCAGGCCGCTGGAAAGTACCTGGCGTGACACGATGGGCATGACGTATTCCTCGAAAAAATGTCCTGGGTCAGGGTGAACCGAGGGTGGCGCAATTCTAGTCTTCGGGCAGCCCCGGCAGCATGTCGAATTGAGGCCGGTTTGGGCCTTTGTTTAATGAATTGCCTGCATGCATGACAACGCATTATGTCGCCGCAGTGTTGCCGCAGCCAAGCTCACCGGACTGCTCGATCCTGCGGGAAAGCGGCATTGATTGTTTCCCTCCATTTCCTCCTTCCGGCGAGCAGGCTGGACCTGTGGTCCTGTGGCTGCGGAATAGTTGAGAGCCGGTCTTGCTTTACCGGAAAAGGCCTATACCGGAAGGGCTTGGGAAGCGGGAGATCGCTTAAACCCGGAGATAAGGGGTTTTAACCCTGCTGATCTTTCTTTTGCACGGAGCAGGGGTGAAATACCATGGCTGAATAACAATTGCCGGCAATACTGGCGTCAGAGCAGCATGTACTTGAGGAGAATTCATGATCAACAAACTTGACGCGACATTTCGCTTTTACGAGGATGCCGCCAATCTGCGGGCCCATCGCCAGCAATTGATTGCGTCCAACATTGCGAATGTGGATACGCCGAACTTCAAGGCGCGCGACATCAATTTCAAGGACGCACTGGAAAATGCCGGCGGTAACAAGATTGTCAAACTGGCAACAAATGCCCCGAATCACATTGCGTCGCCAGGCAGTCGGCGGCGCAGCCGCAGCCGGTGCGCCGTTGATGTACCGGGCGGCCATACAGGGAAGCGTGGACGGCAATACGGTAGATATGGATATCGAGCGCAGCCAGTTTGCCGACAACGCCATTCATTATGAGGCCAACCTCACGTTCATCAGCGACCAGATCAAAATCATGCGGTCTGCCATTCAAGGTTAAGGAGAGATTGCACCATGTCCCTGTTCAATATTTTCACCGTCGCCGGTTCGGCGATGACAGCCCAGAATCAGCGCCTGAATGTGGTCGCCAGCAACCTCGCCAACGCCGACAGTGCGGTGAGCTCCAACGGCCAGCCTTACAAGGCCAAGCAGGTGCTGTTCATGAGCATTCCATCATTGGCAGGTTCCGATCCCAACAATGCCTCCAGCGGGGTAAAGGTGTCGGGAGTCGTCGAGGATCAATCGCCGATGAAGCTGATATACGAGCCCAGCCATCCGATGGCGAACGAAGAAGGCTTTGTAACGATGCCGAACGTGAACGTGGTGGAAGAAATGGTCGACATGATTTCGGCCTCGCGTTCGTACCAGAACAATGTGGATATGATGAATGCCGCCAAGACCCTGCTGCTGAAGACTCTAAGCATCGGACAATAAGCATCGCACAATAAGGAAAAACCATGAGCACAATCCAGGATACGCAATCCGCCTCGAATCTCTTTGCAACGTATGGTGCAAAAAATACCGGCTAAACCGGCTACGATGATCTCCAGGACCGGTTTCTGAAGCTGCTCGTTACCCAGATGAAGAATCAGGATCCTCTCAATCCTCTCGACAACGCTCAAGTGACTTCGCAACTGGCACAAATCAGCACAGTCAACGGCATCGAAAAGCTTAATGCCACCATCGAGACCATGGCAAGCAGCTTTAATGCGGGGCAATCCCTGCAGGCGGCAAACATGATCGGAAAAGACGTGCTTGTGCCCGGTTCAGTGTTGCAAGTGGCAGGGGGCGGCGGAGTATTCGGCGTGGACCTGGCACAAGCCGCGGATCAGGTGAAAGTAACGATACACGATGCTTCGGGCCGCGAAATCCGGACGATGGACCTGGACGCGCAGCCAGCCGGTCCTCTGGCCCTGGCATGGGATGGCAAGACGGCGGATGGCGCACAGGCCGCTGATGGGGCGTACAGCTTCAGCGTCTCCGCGTTGCGCGGCGATCAGAAAGTCGACGCGCAGCCCTTGGCCTTCGGCTCTGTCCAGGCCATTTCCCAAGGCAGTGAGGGCGTCCGGCTGAATGTCGGAACACTTGGGACGGTAGGGCTGACCGACATCAAGCAGATTTTTTAAACCGGGCATTATCGAGTATTCAGCCTCAGGGATGAGGCGCTATCCAAGGAGTTATCATGAGTTTCCAGCAAGGCTTAAGTGGTTTGAACGCAGCGTCGAAAAACCTGGATGTGATCGGCAACAACGTGGCCAACGCCAATACGGTAGGGTTCAAGCAATCTCAGGCCCAGTTTGCGGATGTGTTCGCCAATTCACTTTCGGGCGGCAGCAGCGTTCAGGCGGGGATCGGCGTCAAGGTTGCCGCGATCGCGCAGCAGTTCAATCAGGGCAGCATTACCGCATCCAGTAATCCGCTCGATGTTGCGATCAACGGCGGTGGCTTTTTTCGCCTGAGCGATCAGGGCACCGTCAGCTATTCGCGCAATGGTCAATTCCATCCGGATAAGGATGGGTTTATCGTCAATAGCAGCGGCCAGCGCCTCACCGGGTATACGGCGAACGCAGCTGGTGTGGTCAGTATCGCGGCACCCACCGATCTGCAGATCTCGACGGCCGACCTGCCGCCCGCGGCAACCACGCTGGTGAGCGCCCTTGTTAACCTGGATTCGCGCGAGCCGGCACTCAGTTCCGCTGCCTTCAACCTGGCTGATCCGACAACGTACCATGGTTCAACCTTTTTACCGATTCACGACAGCCTGGGCAACCCGAGCACACTATCGGCCTATTTCCTCAAGACAGGCACCAATAGCTGGGATATCTTTGCGGCCAATGATGGCGCTCTCCTGAATGGTGGCGCATCGGTGGGCGCGTTGAATTTCTTGTCCAACGGCGCGCTCGACCCGCTAAGTACCAGTATGTTCAGTGTAGCGGCGCCGGTCAGTACCGGCGCCAATCCTCTGGCTTTCAATCTTGATTTCACCGGCACGACCCAGTTTGGATCCGACTTCGGTATCAACGCTCTGGAGCAGGACGGTTATACCTCAGGTCGGCTCACCGGGTTTGCTGTCGGTGCTGACGGCATAATCCGCGGCAGCTATTCGAGCGGAAAATTCTTAACCCTGGGACAGGTGGCGCTAGCCAATTTCGCCAATCCGCAGGGTCTGGAATTGCGCGGTAACAATACCTGGAAAGAAAGCGCCGCCTCCGGCGCCGCATTGGTAGGCATACCCAACACAGCAGGCTTGGGCGTACTTCGATCCGGGGCAGTTGAGGATTCGAACGTGGAGCTTACGTCGGAGCTCGTCAATATGATTACTGCCCAGCGAATCTACCAGGCCAACGCCCAGACCATCAAAACACAAGACCAGCTATTACAAACGATAGTGAATCTGAAGTGACGGAAAGCATGAGGGCACAAGAAACCGCACTAGACCTCGATTTCGTATTTCACCCACGAGACGCGATGCGCGGCGATATCGCAATCGAGGTTCTTTCCAGAGGTCGCTCATCTGCCGCATTGTCTCCACCTCATTAAAACATCTACCTGACACAGGAGTCATCATGGATCGAATGATCTATGTTTCCATGACCGGCGCAAAGCACACGCTTGGACAGCAAGCCGCCATGTCGCACAATCTGGCGAATGCAAACACGACGGGCTACCGTGCCGAGACCAGTGTATTACGGGCCGTGCCGATCCTCGGCAATACGCTGCCGACGCGGGCATTCGTGGTCGATTCCAGCGCTGGTGCGGATTCCGCCCGGTACCGAGCAACATACCGGGCGTGAACTTGATTAGCGGTACAGGGACCGGGATGGATCGCCGTGCAACTGGAAGACGGCAGCGAAGCGTACACACGCAACGGCAGCCTGCATATCAGTTCCGAGGGAATATTGCAGACTCGCAACGGCCTGAATATCAAGGGCGATGCAGGACCGATTTCCATTCCGCCAAATACCGTCGTCACGATGGGGAGGGACGGGACCGTCTCTACGGTGCCCGCAGGCGCGGGCGCGAATGAACCGACATCTCCTCGACAATTGGCCGTATCAAGCTGGTCAATCCTCCTGAAGCCCACTCACGCGCGGCCTGGACGGGCTGTTCCGGCTGGCGAGCGGCGGCGAGTCCGAGGCCGATGTCGAGGTCACGCTCAGCAGCGGCGCGTTCGAGGGCAGCAACGTCAATGTAGTCGAGGCCTTGGTCAACATGATCTCGCTTTCCCGCCAGTTTGAAATGCACATGAAGATGCTAAAGAATGCCGAGGGTAATGCTCAACGCGCCAGTGTCCTCCTGTCGGTAAACGGCTGATACCCGAACGCCAGACTCCGCTGTAATCCTTGCATAATCCACACGTAGGTCGGGCTCCGCCCGACCATCAAGTTTGTTGATTGTCGGGCGGAGCCCGACCTACTTGTGCATAGCGGGGATTACGCCTAATCCAACATCGATCAATTCGCGTTATCCAAAGGACGATTTCTTCGTATCGAACC
>CAWKMH010000020.1:0-5802 GCA_963850515.1 uncultured beta proteobacterium | reverse complement strand
TGATCATCGATATTGAAGAAGACCGCCTTCAGGAAAGTCTTACAGGTGCGTTGGTTATGGTCCAATTTACGTTTGAATCAAGGTTGAATTGGGGAATCAATCCTTCGCAAGGTAAAAACAATGACCGGCAGTCGTCATGTCATACTCCTGTTTGGCGAAATTCTGGTAGACCGGTTTCCCGACAGTGAGGTATTGGGCGGTGCGCCCTTCAATGTTGCCCGGCACCTGCGTGCGTTTGGCTGCGCCCCTGTCCTGGTTACGCGTATAGGGCAGGACGCCGCGGGGGCTCGCCTGTTGCAGACCCTGGAAAGCTCAGGACTGGCCACACACGGCGTTCAACTCGATACCATCTATCCTACTGGCATGGTAGATGTTAATTTCACTTCTGAAGGTCATCGGTTCGATATTATTCCCGATCAAGCCTACGATCATATTCATCCCCGGTTATCGCGGATGGCTGCCCTTGCCGCGAATGCGGAACTTGTCTATTTCGGAACATTGGCGCAGCGTGCCGGCTCGCATCGAGCCCTGCGTCATTTATTACGTGCTGCGGGCGGTCAGCGTTTTTTTGATGTCAATTTGCGCGATCCGTGGGTTTATGTCGAGCGCTTGCAATGGTCATTGCAGCACGCGGATATCGTCAAGGCTAATGACAGCGAGCTGGAGAGAATGGCTCAGTTACTGGATATCGAGGAAATAACCGCCGAGGCTCAGGCCAAGGCGCTGATCCAGCGCTACCAGCTGCGCGGCATGCTTATTACTCGTGGTGAAGCGGGGGCCTGGTGGCTGGAAGATTCCGCGGAACCGATAGCGGCGGTATCCGATCCCCTCACGGATATCCGCGATACGGTAGGTGCCGGGGATGCCTTCTCGGCGGTTTTTATGCTCGGCCTGCTGCACGGCTGGGCCGTACCCGTCACCTTGCAACGGGCACATCATTTTGCCGGTGCAATTTGCCGGATACGTGGCGGACTTCCGGAGCACAACGATTTCTACGAACCATTCATCAGTGACTGGCATATGAATCCCTCTGAATGAAAGATTTATATATCCTGATGCTAAGCCTGCACGGATTGATCCGGGGGAGCGACCTGGAGCTGGGGTGCGATGCGGATACTGGCGGGCAGGTGCTATACGTGGTAGAGCTGGCCCGTGCATTAGCGCGCCAGCACGAGGTCGTCAAGGTCGATCTGTTGACCCGGAGGATAGAAGATTCCTCCGTATCCGCTGACTATGCTCGTCCGGAAGAGATGCTCGGCGACAATGCACGCATTATTCGTCTTCCTTGCGGGCCGCGCCGATATCTGCGTAAGGAAAGTCTTTGGCCCTATCTCGATCAACTGGTGGATCGTGCGCTCCTTTTTCTGCGCGAGCAGAAACGTTTACCTGATGTCATCCATAGCCATTATGCCGACGCAGGATATGTCGGGATGCAGCTTTCTCAGCTTCTGGGTATCCCGCAAATCCATACCGGGCACTCGCTCGGGCGAAGTAAACAGCAGCGCCTGCTTGCACAGGGACGTAAACCACAGGCACTGGAGCGTCAATTCAGCTTCTACCGCCGAATAGCGACCGAGGAAGCCATACTTCAGCATGCAAGCCTGATCATAACAAGCACACCTCAGGAGAGTGACGAGCAATACGGACTGTATACCAACTATCACCGTGAGCGTGCCGTGGTTATTCCTCCTGGGACTGATATCTCGCGCTTTTCCCCACCCAGTCGCCGGCTGGCGCCGGAGCCGGAGGCCGCTAGGCTCATCGACCGTTTTCTGATGCACCCGCGCAAGCCTTTAATACTCACGATTTGCCGCCCGGAAATGCGAAAGAATCTCGGTGCTTTGATCGCCGCATTCGGCAGTTCACCTAAATTGCATGAGCACGCCAACCTGGCCATCATAGCGGGTAATCGCGAGGACATCCGTAAACTTGACGTCGCGCAGGTTGAGGTAATGACCAATCTATTGCTCGATATCGATCTTTACGATTTATGGGGTAAAGTGGCGCTACCCAAACAGCACAAGCCAGCCGATATCGCGGGGTTCTACCGGCTTGCAGCCCGGCGCCGGGGCATATTTGTCAATCCGGCGCTCACCGAACCGTTCGGTCTTACCTTGATCGAAGCGGCTGCCAGCGGGCTTCCCATTGTTGCTACAGAAGACGGAGGACCGCGCGATATCGTGGCGCACTGCAAAAATGGCGTGCTGGTGAATCCCATGGACATCAACGCGATAGCGGAGGCGATTGAATACGGACTGGCAGATTCGATCCGTTGGCGGCGCTGGTCGCGCAATGGTATTGCAGGAGTCAGGAATTACTACACCTGGGATGCGCACGTCAGGAAATACCTGCGCGTTCTGTTCCGTCTGTTGCATCAGGAGCGTAAGCAAATCCGGCGCACCATGGCGATATATCAGAGGCCGCAACGCCATCCGTTACCGCTGATATCGCATATGCTTATTAGCGATATCGACAATACCCTGCTGGGTGATCGTGCCGCCTTGCGCCGTTTTCTGGCTATCATGCGGGCGACTCCGCCCAATTTAGGCTTTGGAGTCGCCACAGGGCGCACGCTGGAAAGTACACTCAAAATACTGAAGGAGTGGGGCGTTCCCTTACCTGATGTGCTGATTACTGCGGTCGGTAGCGAGATCAATTATGGCCCTGAACTCCGCCCGGATATAGGATGGCAAAATTTTATCAAGTACCTGTGGCGCCGCGATGCGATTGAAAGCGCGCTTGGCGGAGTGCCGGGTCTCACATTACAAGCGGAAGAAAATCAGCGCGAATTCAAGCTTAGCTACAATGTAGATCCCGAAAAAATGCCGCCAATAGCAAAAATCCGGGCTTTATTACGTGAGCAAAAATTGTCCGCACATTTGGTCTATTCGCGCCAGGCCTATCTCGATATTTTGCCTCTGCGCGGTTCCAAAGGAGGCGCAATACGTTATCTTGCCTATAAGTGGGGGCTGCCGTTGCGTTCCTTTTTAGTCGCAGGTGATTCAGGCAACGATAGAGAAATGCTGATCGGTGACACACTTGGCGTGATCGTTGCAAACCATAGTCCCGAATTGGCGAGTCTAAGGGGAAATGAGCAAATTTATTTTGCCCGCGCAGGCTACGCGGACGGCATCGCTGAAGGCATGGCACATTACGAGTTTGGCACTTCCCTCATGGAGACTGCGAATGATACATAAATTTGACGCCTGGGCTGCGGATCACCGTAGCGATTTGTACGCATTGTTACGTAGATGGTTCGAACTGGAACGTCCGCTTTTGCTGCGCTCGGACCTTCGGGCAGCTTTTGATGCATTAAGCGCAGAGCTTCCCCACTCTCTCGTCGAGACGCCGTTGCATGAGGTCGTCGATCTCCTGCAAGAGGCGGTGTGCCGGCCTCCGCTGATCTATATGGCGTTACGCGAAGGTGCCGGGAGCTGGCACTTTATGAGCATTCATCAGCAGCAGTTGATACCTGAGCCTGTCAGCGTGTCCGATTATCTGGCTTTCAAGGAAATGCTGGTGCGCCCGGATAGCGCTCATGAACCGGTGTTGGAGCTGGATTTTGCGCCATTTAATCGCGGTTTCCCGCGCCTCAAGGAAATTCGCTCGATTGGTCAAGGGGTGATTTTTCTCAACAAGCAACTGGCGGGTACGCTGTTTACCCACTCGGGCATGGGCTCGGTCAAGCTGTTGAATTTTTTGGCAGTGCATTCCATGGACGGGCATCAATTGATGCTCAACGGCAACTTTGCCGACGTTGCGGCGTTGCGCGCCGGGTTGCGCCGCGCGCTTGGGTTGCTCGACAGATATCCCGACGACACGCCATGGATGACGATTGCGGAGTTACTGAGCGGACTGGGTTTTGCACCGGGTTGGGGCGATTGCGCCAAGCGGGTGAGCGACACCATGAGCCTTCTGGTGGATATTCTCGAAGCGCCTTCAGCACAAATACTCGAGAATTTCCTGGCGCGAATTCCCATGATATCAAAGTTGCTGGTCCTGTCGCCCCATGGCTATTTCGGGCAGGATAATGTGTTGGGATTGCCGGATACGGGCGGCCAGGTGGTTTACATCCTGGATCAGGTAAGGGCTCTGGAACGGGACATGAGCGAGCGCCTGATGCTCCAGGGGATAACGGCCCAACCAAAAATTCTGATAGGCACACGCCTGATCCCCGAGGCGGGGGATACCCTGTGCAACCAGCCGTTGGAAAAAATCCACGGCACCCAGAACTCATGGATTGTGCGCGTGCCATTTCGTAAACCCAACGGCGAAGTTGTCCGGTCCTGGATATCGCGTTTCGAGATATGGCCTTATCTGGAGAATTTCGCGCATGATCTTGAACGCGAAGCGCTGGCGCAACTGAGTGGCCGCCCGGACCTGGTAATCGGCAATTATTCGGATGGAAACCTGGTAGCCTCACTGATTTCCAAACGAATCGGTGTAACACAGTGCAATATCGCCCACGCGCTGGAGCAGAGCAAATATTTGCATTCCGCCTTGCACTGGCGGGAGAATGAAGCCCAATATCATTTCAATTGCCAGTACACCGCTGACCTCATTGCAATGAATAGCGCCGATTTTATTATTACCAGTACCTATCAGGAGATTGCAGGTACCTCTCATACCGTGGGCCAATATGAAACCTATCAGAACTACACGATGCCCGGCCTGTATCGAGTACTGAACGGCATAGATCTTTTTGACCCCAAGTTCAATATCGTCTCTCCCGGTGCCGACGCCGAGGTGTATTTCTCCTATCTCGACGGGGAGCGCCGCCTGAAAACGCTATTGCCCGACATCGAGCGTCTTTTATATGGAGACGATCCCGGCGTACCCTGGCGCGGCTATTTCAGCGATCCTGCCAAACCCCTGATTTTTACAATGGCCCGCCTTGATTTGGTCAAGAATCTGACTGGATTGGCGGCGTGGTTTGCACAATGTGCGCACCTATCGGATGCAGCCAATCTACTCGTAATCGGTGGGCATATCGACCCTGCCGCTTCGACCGATGGTGAGGAACGGGCCGAAATTGACCACATGCACGCCATCATGAATGAATATAAGCTGGAAGGACGTATGCGTTGGCTCGGCACTCGCCTGGAAAAGAATCTGGCGGGCGAATTGTATCGGCATGTGGCTGATAAGCGCGGCATTTTTGTCCAGCCGGCCCGATTCGAGGCATTTGGGCTGACCATCATCGAGGCTATGGCTTCCGGCCTTCCCGTATTCGCTACGTGTCATGGCGGTCCGCGGGAGATCATTCAGCATGGAATATCGGGCTATCATTTCGACCCGAACGACGGTTCTGCCGCGGCCGAAGCCATGGCTGATTTTTTCACTCGCTCAGCCGCCGATCCCGATTTTTGGGACCATATTTCCCAAATGGCTTTAAAACGGGTTGAATCACGTTATACATGGCGTTTGTACGCAGAACGAATGATGACTTTATCGCGTATCTACGGTTTCTGGAAATTCGTCAGCAATCTGGAGCATGAAGAAACTGAACGTTATCTCGATATGTTTTACCATTTGCAATTTCGTCCCATGGCGCAGGCACTGCTCCCCCATCAATAAGCAGTCTCGAGTCTGCTCGCATTCCCGGCGCTGATCGACGCGAGGTATAGGACCTGCGGCGGAAAGCATCGATCGTGATCCAGCGTCCGAAGCTGGTGATACGCAGCGCAGTTGTTAACCGCAGAACGGGATTTCCTTGTTGACGACTTTCTTTGTTGATAGAATAAATTCGATAATCTTGAATCCGGCGGCTGGACGGAATGGATGATCGGTTAGCAATAAGTC
>CAWKMH010000019.1:0-11396 GCA_963850515.1 uncultured beta proteobacterium | reverse complement strand
CCGTTGCTGCAGGCATGATCTGCCCGGCAAAAGATTAGCGGGGGTAATTCAATCGATTCTGATGGTGCTGTGCAAAGGGCCGCTTTTGAGTGTACTGAGCCATTATGCTGAAAAAGGGCGGACAAGGTGGAGAGGAAGCCTTGCCGCTTTTGTATTTTTCGGCCACGCAAAAGCACAAGATGAAAAGGGTTTTAGGGTGCTGCAAAACTTTATGTACGGTTACGCTCTAACAATCTATCAGATAACTTTTTCGTCTCCTTTTTGATTCACTTTTTACTTTTGATGACCTTATCATGACAAGTTTACAATCGGCGCTTCACTCCTTACCGGCAACTGCCGTCACCTTCTCCCATGCTCGGATTTGGCATGGCTTTTGCCGATCTGTATCGCCGCGAAGGGCTTGTAAAACTGGATCAGGCATTTCTCGATTTTCTGCATGAAGGGGAAGCCGGGCTGCATGCCCGCCTGGATCATGCTCGTGCTTATCCCGATAGTCTTGATCGTAAAGCGGAGGCAGCGCTGCTGATCGAAATTGCCCCATGGATGGAAGACTTCATTGCCAGGTTATTTGGCATCGAGAAGAAGTCAGTGCCTTGGCCGCCCGCCATCATCGGCTTGCTCCGCTTTATTCATGCAAAAGACAGTTCGTGCAGCGCAGGGCGATAAGCAAGGTGAGCGAGGCAGAAGCAGCGGCAGCGGATGGAATTGCGTTGGAAGAGAAACTGGCGGCCGACTTCGAGGCGCCTTTTTCCGAACTGGCCTTTGCAACCGCAGTCACACAATGGCTATTGGACGAAGAGCGAACGAAGAACGTCTTAAGGCTGCTTTGCTCTATGCAGCCTGGGCGCTGAAAACACCGGCGGGGCGAGAGCGTAACCGGGACGGAGTATTATTCAAGGCGCCGGCCAAGCTTGATTTTTGCATCTTTTGTCGACGGATACCGACAACATCGCTGGCTATACTGTTCATAGGCTGCATCATATACGACGCCGGGAAGGTTTTGCGCTCACCGATCCGGGAACCGATCTGGTGGGGCGCCCTGGATGAGGCGAATTATTGTATTTGGTGCCACGAGCAAGGAAAGGATTCGTGCTCGAAAGGAATTAAGGAAAAGCCGAAAACGCCCGAGAAAGGCCCATCTTCAAAAAGAGCCAGTTGGGTGTCCTGCTAGCGGGTTGCCCGCTGGAAGAGCGTATCTCCGAGTTTCACAAGCTCAAGACTCAAGGCGTGGCGATCGGCGCCCTGGCGATGATTGTGGTGGACAATCCCATGTGCGCTGGTACGGGCCACCGCATTTGCAACGACTGCATGAAATCCTGCATTTACCAGAAACAGGAACCGGTCGATATTCCCCAGGCTGAAACGCGCACGCTCAAGGATATTCTGGAATTACCCTGGGGTTTTGAAATATATAGCCTTCTCACCCGCTGGAATCCGCTTATCTAGCGCCGGCCGGTACCGAAGGCGCCGACAGGCCGGAAGGTGCTGGTCGTGGGCATGGGACCCGCGGGATACACGCTGGCACACCATCTAATGAACGACGGCCATACAGTGGTAGGCGTTGACGGTCTCAAGATCGAGCCATTGACACCGGAAATCTGCGGGGTAGAACCAACAGGGGAGCATGTTCCGTTCAGAGCTATCCAGGACGCCGACGAAATCGACGAAGACCTGGATGAGCGCATGCCGGGGGGATTTGGTGGGGTTGCCGAATACGGCATCACCGTGCGCTGGGATAAAAATTTTCTCAAGTTGATCCGTTTGCTTTTGGAGCGGCGAGAGGAGTTTGCTCTTTTTGGCGGTATCCGTTTTGGTGGTACGCTTACCGCCGATGACGCCTTTGGCCATGGGGTTCGATCATGTGGCGCTTGCGGCGGGGGCCGGGCGTCCCACTGTGCTCGACCTGCCCAATGGTCTGGCGCGGGGGGTTCGTGCCGCGTCCGATTTCCTGATGGCGCTGCAGTTGAGCGGCGCGGCTCAGATTAATTCTGTTGCCAATATGCAGCTGCGCTTGCCCGTGGTAGTGATCGGAGGAGGACTGACAGCCATCGATACGGCTACCGAGGCGCTGGCTTATTATCCGGTGCAGGTGGACAAATTTCTGCGTCGTTATGAAATTCTGCAGCCGTGCAGGGGGATGCCGCGATCCGTGGCGCATGGGATGAGGAAGAGCGGGTAATTGCCGAGGAATTCCTTAGCCACGCGCGCGCCATTCGCGCAGAGCGCAAGGAAGCGGAAAAGGAAGGACGGGCACCGCGTATCTGGAACTGCTTCAATCGTGGGGGGGCGCCACCATTGCCTACCGCAAACGGCTCATCGATAGCCCCTCGTTATACGCTTAATCACGAAGAAGTCGAAAAGGCGCTGGAGGAAGGAATATGGTTTGCCGAGGGCCTCACGCCCGTCCGAGTGGATACCGATAAATGGGAACATGCGGAAGCGGTGCAGTTCGCGATACAGGTCCTGGATGAAACGGGATCATGGCAGAAAACCGGGACAAACCGTATTGCCGGCCCGCGCCGTTCTGGTTGCGGCTGGCACTCAGCCCAACACCGTACTTGCCAGAGAAGACGAAAAAAATTTCAAGCTGAACGGCCGTTATTTTGCGGCTTGCGATGAAAATGGCGATCCAGTCAGCCCGCCGCGGGCAATCCCAAACCTGAAACGGCCAGGTACTGATGAGCCGTAACGAAGATGGACGTTTCATCAGCTTCTTCGGTGATTTGCATCCTTCCTATTCCGGCAATGTGGTCAAAGCGATGTCCAGCGCAAAACAAGGTTATCCGGTGGTAAGCCGAGTACTTGGACGCTCGCTCCGGCATCCGCGAACCACGCTGAGCTGTTTTTTGCCGAAATGAATGGGCGATTACGCGCCACCGTGCATAAGGTCGAGCGGTTGACTCCCAATATCATTGAAGTTGTAGTACATGCCCCGATGGCGGTGGAGCGTTTTCATCCCGGCCAGTTCTACCGCTTCCAGAACTTTGCAAGCCTTGCCACTACAGCTGGCGATACGAAACTGGCGATGGAGGGCATTGCCCTTACGGGGGCCTCGGTCGACGTTTCCCGTGGACTGGTATCGCTGATTGCCCTGGAAATGGGCGGATCGGCAGACTTGTGCGCCAGGCTCAGTCCCGGCGATCCGGTAGTGCTGATGGGCCCCACCGGTACCCCAACCGAAATTCTGCCTGATGAAACCGTTGTGCTGGTAGGTGGCGGACTGGGTAACGCGGTATTGTTTTCAATTGGTGCGGCAGCACAGAGCCGCGGGATCGAAAATTTTGTATTTTGCCGGTTACAAGAAACTGATCGACCGCTATAAAGTAGCGGAAATCGAGGCGGCGGCGGACATTGTGGTGTGGTGCTGTGACGAAGCTCCCGGTTTAAACCCTCGCGGCCGGGCGATCTCAGCTATGTCGGCAATATCGTGGAAGCGATGGCCGCTTATGGACAGCGGCGACGCTGGGTCCTCAGAAAATTCCGTTGTCGGACGCCGACCGTATCATTGCCATTGGCTCCGACCGGATGATGGCGGCGGTGGGAGCTGCCCGTCATAACAAGCTCCGGCCTTACCTGAAAACAGATCATTTCGCCATCGGCTCCATCAATTCGCCCATGCAGTGCATGATGAAAGAGATTTGCGCGCAGTGCCTGCAACCCCATAAAGACCCGGCAACGGGAGAGATTACTTATGTGTTTTCCTGCTTCAATCAGGATCAACCCCTTGATCAGGTTGATTTCGGCGGGCTGGCGTCGCGTTTACGCCAGAACAGTGTCCAGGAAAAGCTTACCACCCGGTGGATTAGCACATTGCCTGAAACAAGTGAACCCGGTTAGCGCGTGAAGTTTCTGTGAAGCCGGGCATCAAAAAGGATCATTGTCTTTCCTGCAAAGCGGGATTCCGGCGGTCTTTTCCAAAACCATTCGATGTCTGCCTCTACAGGAAGGTTACCGGAATGAGCTTTTTTCCTTAATCCGGACAATGCATCCAGCCAGGTTCATTTATAATCCAGGGCTCGTCGAACAGGGGCCGACGGAGCATTACGGTCCGGGTTCAGTTTGCTGAAGAATAGCGCATGTTAAAAAAATAAGGGAGATTAGCAATGCAGATAGGCATACCCGCGGAAATTCGCGGGGAGAGACCCGCGTCGCGGCCACACCGGAAACGGTGAAGAAATTTACCGCCAAAGGTCTGAATACTGTTCTGGTACAGTCTGGCGCGGGAGCCGGCGCGAGCATACCCGATGCGGCGTATCAGGCGGAAGGTGCGAGCATCGTGGCCAGCGCGGCGGAGCTGTATGGCCAATCTCAAATAGTGCTTAAAGTAAGGGACCGGAACCCGACGAACTGGCGCTGATGCGCAAGGATGCCGTGCTGCTGGGTTTGCTTTCTCCGCATCACGCCGAAGGCATTGAAGCGCTCGCTCGTCATGGCCTCACTGCCTTCGCGATGGAAAAATTGCCGCGCATTTCCCGTGCCCAGAGCATGGACGTGCTGTCCTCCCAGGCGAATATCGCCGGCTACAAGGCGGTACTGATGGCAGCCAACGTCTATCAGAAATTCTTCCCCATGCTGATGACTGCGGCAGGTACCGTAAAGGCGGCGCGGGTGCTGGTTCTCGGCGCGGGCGTGGCGGGCCTGCAGGCCATTGCCACGGCCAAACGGCTGGGCGCGGTGATCGAAGCGTTCGATGTGCGTCCGGTGGCAAAAGAACAGGTGGAAAGCCTCGGCGCCAAATTTGTCGAGGTTCCGCTAAGCGAGGAAGAAAAGGCGCAGGCGGAAACCGCTGGCGGTTATGCCCGGGAAATGTCCGATGATTACAAGCGGCGCCAAGGCGAGTTGGTGCACCAGCGCGCCGCGGCAGCCGACATCATCATTACCACGGCATTGATTCCCGGGCGGCCGGCACCGGTATTGATCAAGGAAGAAACCGTTCGAGCCATGAAACCGGGATCGGTCATCGTTGATATGGCGGTAGAGGCGGGCGGCAACTGCCCCTTGTCGGAACTGGACAAGATCGTAGTGAAGCACGGCGTGCATCTCGTCGGTATCGCCAACCTGCCGGGATTGGTAGCGGCAGATTCCAGCGCACTGTACGCGCGTAATCTGATGAATTTTCTCAATCTGATGCTTGACCCGAAGACCGGCGAATTCAACCTGAACCGTGAAGACGAAGTCATCGCCGGAACACTGGTTTGCATCGGAGGGGAAGTCGTCCGGAAAACTTGAAGCGTTACGGCGGCGAACATTGAAAACCGAATATGCGCTTTTCACCGCTTTCGTTCGTTGAAGATAAATCACCATTCACAGTAACAGTTAACGCATTAGAAGGAGCAGCCATGATTGGCGAAGTTGATCCAACCATTATTAATCTCACTGTATTCGTATTGGCGGTGTTCGTAGGCTATCACGTTGTATGGAATGTGACTCCGGCCCTGCATACGCCGCTGATGTCAGTCACCAACGCGATTTCCGGCATTATTCTGGTGGGCGCCATGCTGGCCGCCGGACCGGCTGAAACCGACTGGGGCGTATGGTTGGGCGCCGTGGCCGTCACGCTGGCCGCAATCAATGTCTTCGGTGGCTTCCTGGTTACGCAGCGAATGCTTGAAATGTTCAGAAAAAAAGATAAAAAAGGAAGCTAGTAAATGTCGGTAAATTCGGTTGCACTCGCGTATCTTATCGCCTCGGTTTTCTTTATTCTGGCGCTAAAAGGTTTAAGCTCGCCCCTGACCGCTCGTCGCGGTAACTTGTTTGGCATGGTCGGGATGGCGATTGCCGTCGTCACCACGCTTACGATCACCAGCAACTGGGCGCTGATACTCGCTTGTATCGCGCTGGGAGGCGCCATTGGTGCAATCGTTGCCCGTCGCGTGCAGATGACGGCGATGCCGGAACTGGTTGCATTCATGCACTCGCTCGTGGGGTTGGCAGCGGTATTTATCGCTATCGCCGCTGTCAATAATCCTGCTTCGTTTGGTTTGCCTGAAACGCTGCCGATGGGCAGCAGGCTGGAGCTGTTCCTCGGCACATTCATTGGCGCCATGACCTGGTCGGGCTCCGTGATCGCGTTCCTGAAGTTGTCCGGCCGCATGAGCGGCGCGCCTATCACCTTTGGCGGGCAGCATATGGTCAACCTGATCCTGGCAATCGTGATGGTTGGATTCGGCCTGTGGTTCTTCTTTAGCGAGACTACCAACTGGACCGCTTTTGCGACAATGACGGCTATTGCCTTCGTGCTCGGCTTTCTCATCATTATCCCCATCGGCGGCGCGGATATGCCGGTTGTGATTTCCATGCTCAACTCGTATTCCGGCTGGGCGGCGGCAGGAATAGGATTCTCGCTTGGCAACCCCATGCTTATCATTGCAGGCTCGCTGGTGGGCAGCTCAGGCGCCATTCTGTCCTATATCATGTGCAAGGCCATGAACCGGCCCTTCATTTCGGTCATACTCGGTGGTTTCGGCAGCGAAACAGGCACTGCGGCGGTAGGCGATGGGACCCAGAAAACCTATCGCAGCGGCAGTGCGGACGATGCGGCATTTTTGATGGGCAACGCCGACAGCGTAATCATCGTGCCCGGCTACGGGTTGGCGGTGGCGCGGGCGCAGCATTCCGTCAAGGAACTGGCGGAAAAGCTGCACGCAAAAGGCGTCAACGTGCGTTTCGCGATTCATCCGGTCGCGGGGCGCATGCCCGGACACATGAATGTGTTGCTGGCGGAAGCAGAAATACCTTATGAGCAAGTGCTCGAGATGGATGAGATCAACAGCGATTTTTCCAACACCGACGTGGTGCTGGTGCTGGGCGCGAACGACGTGGTGAATCCGGCCGCCAACGTTCCCGGCAGCCCGATATATGGCATGCCCATTCTGGATGCCCACAAGGCGCGTACCGTGATGGTGGTAAAACGCAGTATGGCAGCGGGTTATGCCGGCCTCGACAATGACCTGTTCTACATGGACAAGACCATGATGGTATTTGGTGATGCCAAGAAGGTGGTCGAGGAGATGGTCAAGGCGTTGTAAGTTTTCATTGGAGGTACTCAAAATCGGAATACGCTCCGCCTGTTATGATGAGGGCGATTCATTCACCGGAGTATCTCGGAAGCTGCTCGCTGCGATTTATTCAACATAGTAAATGGATATTCGCTTCTTTGTTGGAGCGAAATCCAAGGAATATGTCGGCGGCATAAGACATGGATGCGGAGCCCGAAAGGGCTAAATCCATTATTACGATAAAGCATCAAAATAATGGACAGCGTACATGAGTGCGATCAAGGGCTTTTCCGAGGAAACGTTCACGACAGACGATCACTCGCTAATGCTTTACGGAAAGGGGGATGGGCCGGGCGTTATCCTCCTGCATGAATTGCCCGGTCTTACCCAGGACACAGTCGAGTTTGCGGAGTGGATTGCGGGCCACGGTTTTCACGTTGTCATGCCGCTCCTGTTCGGCCGCCCGCTTCAGCATCCGATGCTCGGCCTTTTGAAGTCCCCATTCGTATGCATTCGAAAGGAATTCAACAATCTCAGCGCCGGGAAATCAAGCCCCATCACGATGGTGCTACGAGCGCTGTGCCGGAAAATTCATTCCGAGCGTGGCGGACCGGGTGTAGGCGCCGTGGGCATGTGTTATACCGGCGGCTTTATTTTTGCGATGATGGTGGAGGCATCCCTCCTTGCACCGGTAGCGGCGCAGCCAAGTCTTCCATTCTTTCAACCGGGAGCGCTGGACGTCGAGCCGGAAAAACTTGTGCTGGCATCCAATCGTGCAGATACGATGTCGTTGCTCGGACTCCGCTTCGAGGACGACTTTCGCTGCCCTGCGGCTCGATTCGAGCGGCTGGAAGCCTCGCTGCAAGTCCGGCAGGATCAGCCGGGTCGCGCTTCCGTTCTGTGGTCGTGCCCGGGGAAGGGCATTCGACACTTACGTTCGATTACCAGAAAGCGCTTGACCGGGGGGTCGATACCCGAGAACGGGTGCTCAAGCATTTGCAAGCGCAACTGCTCGATCCCGGATCCTCCGTTCCTTGACTCATCTAATAATAGTTTGGTAGATACCCTGCCAGGATAAATTTTTTCCTGTGGTTCGGGGATCGGGTTGTATACTTAAAAAAAGGTCGAGTTGCAGGCGTCACAGCCAAGAGGAGCGTAAGCGGTTCACCTTCAAGTTGAAGCCGTCGCTATCCATATTCTCTCAATTTCACATTAATCTTATTTAAAGAAAGGTTCTGTTCTGCTCATCGACAGTCAGAAATAAACCCATGCGGATCGGACTACCCAAAGAAATCAAAGACCACGAAAATCGGGTCGGCATGACGCCAAGCACAGTCAAAGCCCTGACGCGGCGTGGACATCATGTGCTCGTACAGAGCGGGGCGGGGGATGGAAGCTTTATTTCCGATGCAGAATACCAATCAGCGGGCGCCATGATTGTTCCTCATGCTGACGATGCCTGGGCGGCGCAAATGGTAGTTAAAGTCAAGGAGCCGGCCGCGATTGAATATCGTTACCTGCATCGGGACATGATTCTTTTCACTTATCTGCATTTGGCGTCGGACAGGCCCCTCACTGACGCTCTGCTGGAGAGTGGCACCACAGCCATCGCGTACGAAACGGTCCAGACCGAAGATGGAAAATTACCGCTATTGACGCCGATGAGCGAGGTAGCGGGGCGTATGGCGACCCAGATCGGCGCAACCTATTTGCAAAAAACGCGCGGCGGCCGTGGCGTATTGATGGGCGGCGTTCCGGGTGTTGCTCCAGCCAATGTCGCGATCCTGGGGGCGGGTATCGTGGGCACCAACGCCGCCCGTGTGGCTGTGGGATGCGGGGCACAGGTCACTGTACTGGATATCAATCATGATCGTCTGAAATACCTGGATGACATTTATCGCGGTCAGCTGCAGACGCGTATCAGCGACGAATATAATATCGAAGAGGTGGTCTATAGCGCCGATCTGGTCATTGGCGCTGTCTTGATACCCGGCGGACGCGCGCCATGGCTGATCACAGCCGGGATGTTGCCGAATATGAGGAAAGGTTCTGTAATCGTCGATGTGGCGGTCGATCAGGGAGGCTGCGTGGAAACGACGCGGCCTACCACTCACAGCGACCCCACTTATGAGCTCGATGGCGTCGTGCATTATTGTGTTTCCAATATGCCGAGCGCAGTTCCTCGCACCAGTACATTTGCGCTCAATATACAGACCGCTGTTTATACGCTCCTCCTGGCCGAGGAAGGATTGGATGCTGTACGGAAGAATCGGGCGCTACAATATGGCCTTAACACGCACCACGGATCAGTTACTTATCTCGCTGTCGCGCGGGAATTCGGGATGCAATATATCGAGCCGTTGAAGGCACTGGAGCGTAACGGTTAAGGCATTGCCCATTAAACAATTCGACTAATCAGGCAAAGACATAAGGAGTAAGAAAAGATGAAATTCAAACACCCCGTGCTTTTTGGCGCACTGGTTGCCCCATTATTCGCTATCAGTCAGCCGGCGCTGGCCAATATCTATATCACTTTTGATTACCGGTACGATAGCTCGCAACTTTTTTACGGGTGAAAATAGTTCACGCCAGAATCTGCTGAACGCGGCCGCTTCTGTATTCGAGACACGCTTTCAGGATAACCTGACCGCAATCTCCTCTTCCGGATCGAATAGATTCGATGCGCGCTTCTTTCAGCCGGATACCGGTATCAACACCCGTCTTTCCAATTATAGTGTCGCCCCTGATCAGATCGTGGTTTTTGTCGGAAGCTATAATATGGGTGGCACGTTGGCATCGGGCGGCCCCGGCGGAGTCGCAGGCGGCGGATCGTCGGCCTTCCTCGACAATGCGTTAAGCAGAGGCCAGGCCGGAGCGCTTTTGCCCATGCAAACAGATTTTGGTCCGTGGGGCGGCGCGATTTCCTTCAACAACAATTCCAATTGGTACTTTGACCCCGATATCACTACAGACGAGCCTTTCCCAGGCAAGTATGATTTTTATTCGGTAGCGGTACATGAGCTTGCTCATGTACTCGGTTTCGGCGGCGCTCCATCGTTCAATAACCTGAGCGCCGGCGGCGTGTTTACCGGCGCCGCTGTTCATGACCTGTATGGTTCGAATCCTCCCTTGACCAGCGACGGCCACTGGGCAGCGAAGCTCAGCTATGCAGGGACAGGAAGCTGCGATGGATCCAAGCATTGCAACCAACCAGCGCAGCCATTTCACGGAACTCGACTACGCCGCCATGAAAGACATCGGCTGGCAGGTTTCGCCGATACCAGAGCCGGAAACATGGACCTTGATGGTTGCCGGCTTGGGGTTGCTCGGCGGGCACTTACGCGGTTCTGAACGTAAAAGAAGTGAACGTAAAAGCTAGCAGCCTGATCGGACTTGAAGAATCGCAGCGAAAAAAAGCGACCGTGATTGAAGATTTTCTCCGGAGATTTTTAACGCCAATAGTTATTTTGTTCGCGCGAGCTGCGAATATGAACCAGCCAGACGCTTTTGCAGCCGATTTCCTTCTTAAGTCGGACGGGTAGATGCTGGTGGCCGGCTCATATCCGCGTTATTTAATTGGTCTGCTGGTTATCACGATTTCTTAAAATCATCTTTGCTATCAGCATGCATCAATCCGAGCCGTAGTTTCGTTCTCAGGGCCGTGCTGCACGCGGTACGGTATACGATATACACCTCGCGGTTAGTAAATCCGTTGTCTACGCGCAAATACGCGGCAACACAAATGCCCCACAGTGTTACTCTAATCACCACCATTGCCGTCAGTTTCGGTCTTGCGCTGCTGATGGGGCTTATCGCCAACCGGTTGAAGTTGCCGGTGTTGGTCGGTTATCTTGCTGCAGGTGTCATTCTGGGTTCCAATACGCCGGGCTTTGTGGCCGACATGGAGCTGTCCGCCCAGTTGGCGGAAATCGGCGTAATACTGCTGATGTTCGGCGTCGGGCTACATTTTTCGCTGAACGATCTACTGGCTGTGCGGCGGATCGCCTTGCCCGGCGCGATCGTCCAGATTGTGGTGGCGACTGCTTTCGGCGCCATGGTCGCAGTCTCCTGGGGATGGAACCTCGCCGTCGGCATCGTATTTGGTGTGGCGCTGTCCACGGCAAGCACGGTCGTGTTGCTGTGAGCCCTGGAGCAACGCGGCTTGCTCAAGTCCGTTAACGGATCCATTGCCGTGGGCTGGCTGGTGGTCGAGGATCTGGCGATGGTCCTGGTCCTGGTTTTGTTGCCGCCGCTTGCGGGATGGCTGGGCGACAATGCGGGCGGCCCTGAGGTGGGCGTATCGAGCACTCATTTGCTGACCACTTTGCTGCTCACCTTCGGCAAGGTGGCGATCTTTATTGCACTGATGCTTGTTGTCGGGAAACGCGTGTTTCCCTG
>CAWKMH010000018.1:0-12521 GCA_963850515.1 uncultured beta proteobacterium | reverse complement strand
CTATCCGAACGGGAGACAAATGCGTATGGCGTAAGCCGGTATTTCACCCAATTTTTCAGCTCGATCAATTATTTTATAGCAGGTTATGAAAATCTTTTTTGCAATGTTATTTTTTGCTATGTCTGCCGGAACCGTGGCCGCGAGCCAGGATGACGATTTCATGACCATGAGGCAAGCGTTTCAAAACGGTGACGCCAGCCGAGTGGCGGCATATGCGCAACGCCTGAGAGGGCATGTACTGGAGCCCTACGCAATCTACTATCAGCTATACCCGCAGCTTGAGAATATCGACTGTGAGCACGCAGACGGTCAAAGGTTTTCTCGATCGCTATAAGGATAGCCCGCTGAGCGACAAACTACAGGGTGAATGGCTAAAAAGTCTCGGCAAGGCACAGCAATGGGAATTATTTGCAGAGGGATATCCGGATCTCATCAACAAGGATATTGAACTTACCTGTTATTCACTTCAACACCGTATCGCCACAAACGATGCCAGTGCATTTACCGAGGCGCGCCCATTATGGTTTAACGCACGGGACATGCCGGAAAGCTGCACGGCGTTGTTCGATGCGCTGGATGTTGCCGGGGAACTGACGGTGGAAGATGTATGGACGCGCCTGCGTCTCGCGCTCGAAGCGGGCAATGTAGGAGTAGCGAAACGCATCAATGAATATCTGCCGGAAAATGAGGCGCTCAATGACGCGCCAGCTTGACTCTGCCGCTGGGAATCCATTGCGCTTTCTGGAAAAACATCGGCATGAGATCAACACTCGCGCCGAGCGTGAAATCGCTCTTTTTGCAATACTGCGTTTGCTCCGTAACAACCCCGATCAAGCCTATGCCTATTGGCCGAGAATGCGCGCGCGATTCAGCGATGCGGATCATGCGTATTTCATGGTGCAATTGGCGGATCAGGCGGCGCGAAAGCTGAATCCGCGCGCCCTTGACTGGTTTGCGGAAGCCGCCAGTAGCCGACACCCCAGTTGTGTTATCGGATGCGCAACTCGGGTGGAAAACGCGTGCTGCCCTGCGCGCCGGTGATTGGGATCTGGTGCTGGATGCGATCGAAGCCATGTCTGCTTCCGAACAGGAGACAGGAGTATGGCGTTACTGGAAAGCGCGGGCGCTGAAAGCCAGAGGCAAAACAACGGAAGCGAATGTTATTTTCGCTCCCTTGAGCACCGAGCACAACTTTTATGGCCAACTGGCGGAAGAGGAACTGGGCGTAACGATCGGCGTTGCGACCGAACCCTATAAACCCACGTCGAAGGAGATTGCCGCCATCGAGCGGCTGCCTGGAATAAAACGGGCCCTTGCCTTGTATCGCCTGAATCTGCGAACGGAAGCCACACGCGAATGGGCTTGGGCAATACGCGATTTCGACGATGGGCGCCTGCTTGCCACCGCTGAAGTTGCGCGGCGTCATGGAATCTATGACCGTGCCATCAATACGGCGGATAAAACGGTACGGCAGCATGATTTCACCCTGCGTTTTCTCGCTCCTCACCGCGATGCGCTGCGTAACCTCGTGAAGCAACAGGAACTCGACGAGGCCTGGGTATACGGCCTCATCCGTCAGGAAAGCCGGTTCATCAGCGATGCCAGATCCAGCGTCGGTGCGACGGGCTTGATGCAATTGATGCCGGCTACCGCGAAATGGGTATCAAAAAAAATGGGCGTCCGGAAATTTTCCCCCACGCGCGTATCCGAGATAAACACCAATCTGACTCTGGGTACGTATTATCTCAAGCATGTTTTGACACTTTCCGACAACCAGCCACTGCTGGCTTCTGCCGCCTATAATGCCGGCCCCGGACGGGCGCAGCAATGGCGCGGCGACAAGCCGATGGAAGGCGCAATTTACGCCGAAACCATCCCTTTCAATGAAACCCGCGACTATGTAAAAAAAGTCATGAGCAACGCAATGTATTACGCCAACACCTTCGGGCATCCGACGACGGCGCTGAAGCATCGGCTTGGGGTTGTGATGTCCCGAGAGGATAGCGAGCGATTTTCAGAAGCGAAAAGTAAACAATGAACATCAAAAACGTATGTATTTTTGGCGGCAGCGGATTTGTTGGCCGGCATCTTGCAAATCTCCTGACCACGCAAGAAATCTACATGCGTATTCCTACCCGCAGCTACAAGCGCGCCAGGGGTCTGCTGGTTTTACCCACCGTACGCCTGGTGGAAGCGAATATTTACGATGATGCGGAACTTGACCGGCTACTGATAGGCATGGATGCGGTCATCAACCTGGTGGGTATTCTGCATGGGGACTTCAACACTGTGCACGTGGAGCTCCCGCGTAAAATTGTGGCCGCATGCAAGCGCAATGGAATAGCGCGCTTACTGCACATGAGTGCACTGAATGCCGGCCCGAGCCAGCCCAGCGCGTATTTGCGCTCCAAGGCCGAAGGTGAAAAAATCGTGATGACGTCCGGCTTGACCGCGACCAGCTTCAGGCCATCCGTTATTTTCGGCCCCGGAGATTCATCGCTTAGCCTGTTTGCCAGGCTGGCGCGGCTCCCGGTGTTGCCCCTGGGATCACCCGATGCAAAATTTCAGCCGGTATTCGTCAAGGATGTGGCGCATGCATTCGCTGCCAGCTTGACGGCAACCCACACCTTTGGTCAGCGCTATGATCTGTGCGGCCCACAATGTTATAGCCTGCGGCAATTGGTGGAATATGCCGCGCACATTACCGGACATGACCCGGCCATTATCGGCCTCAACGATAGCCTTTCTTATCTGCAGGCGATGATAATGGAGTTTCTACCCGGAAAACTCGTGACCCGTGACAATTATTATTCAATGAAAGTGGACAGCGTCTGTAATTGTGACGACCCTGACAACTTTACGGAAGCCTGGGGTATTCCGCCCACTGCCCTGGAAGAAGTGGCGCCAATATATCTGGCGGGCGATGTGCCGCGGGAACGGTACGATGATTTTCGCGCGGGGCGATAGTCCACCCTTCGAGAATATATTCATAATGAAGACTTATCTGGTTGGCGGTTCCGTTCGCGATGAAATTCTGGGCCTGCCGGTGACCGACCATGATCATGTGGTTGTAGGATCATCGCCGGACGAGATGATACGGCTTGGCTACCGTCCGGTAGGAAAAGATTTTCCTGTTTTCCTTCATCCCCGGAGCCAGGAGCAATATGCGCTGGCACGTACCGAGCGTAAGGTGTCGCGCGGATACAAGGGCTTTGAAGTTTATGCCTCGCCTGAAGTCACCTTGCAGGAGGACCTGGCGCGACGCGATCTCACCATCAACTCCCTTGCCAAGGATCAGGATGGCAATATCATCGACCCGTTTGGCGGCCTGTCTGACCTCGAAGCCGGGCTACTGCGTCACATAAGCCCGGCATTCACTGAAGACCCGGTTCGTGTGCTGCGAACCGCTCGTTTTGCCGCCCGCTTCGGTTTCCGAATCGCACCCGAGACCCTCGCGCTGATGAGCGAGATGGTGCACAACGGTGAAGTGGATGCGCTGGTACCGGAACGCGTCTGGCAGGAATTTGCGCGCGGTTTAATGGAACAACGGCCTTCGCGCATGTTCTATGCGCTCCGCGAGTGTAGCGCGCTCGTCCGCATCATGCCTGAAGTGGATGCTTTGTTCGGGGTACCCCAACCGGCACAACATCATCCTGAAATTGATACCGGCGTGCATGTGATGATGGTTATTGACCATGCAGCTTCCAGGAATTATTCCCTGCCGGTACGGTTCGCCTCGCTGACGCATGATCTTGGCAAAGGCACGACTCCACCGGAGGAATGGCCGCGCCATATTGGTCACGAAGCACGGAGCGTCAAGCTGGTGAAAAATTTATGCGAGCGCATCAGGGTACCTAACGAAGCGCGCGACCTCGCTTTACTGGTCGCACGCTACCATGGCGACGTGCATCGGGCCGCAGAGCTGCGGCCCGTCACCATCGCCAATATGTTGCAAGGCGTGGATGCCTATCGCAAACCGGAACGCTTCGAAGAATTTTTGCAGGCTTGCTCCTGCGATTTTCACGGTCGGCCCGGCTATGCGGAAAAGCCTTACCCCCAGGCTGAGCGGTTACGCGACGCGTTCGAGGCGGCCAGAAGCGTGGATGCGGGCGCAATTGCCGCTGAGTTGACCAAAACCATCTCCGATCCCACTCGCCTGCCGGGCGCGATCAATAGCAGGGTGAGCGAAGCCCGCATCGCCGAGATCAAAACCCGGCTGGCTTAATCGCCGCGACAACCGGCTGATATGTTCTATACGATTTGCGGTAGCGGCAGGATGGGTGAAGCAAAGCGCAACCCATCATTTGGGCTGACATCTCACCTGCGTCACCTTGAAAATCACTTAACGAACCTGACAAGATGCGGCGGTATCGTTCGTGAATCGATGCGTATGTTGCCCGGTTTTGATGGATTGCGCTTGCTCCACCCATTCTACAAATCTGTGGAACCGAATATGCAATCTCACCATCGCTTGCGGTGCAAGACATCGGTCCTTCAACTGTGGCAATGGCCCCGGACGCCGCGCTTTTCGAAATAGCGTTGATGGTATTCCTCGGCGGGATAAAACTCGGAGGCCGGCAAAATTTCCGTGACGATAGGCTCGCGCCAGCGCCCGCTTTGCTGTAATTTTTCCCTGGACGCTTTCGCTGCAACCTCCTGCTCAGGCGTGTAAAAGAAAATCGCCGAACGGTATTGCGTACCTACGTCCGGTCCCTGCCGATTGGGTGTGGTGGGATTATGGCAATTCCAGAACACATCGAGCAACTCATCGTAACCAACCTGAGATGGATCGTACTCCACCTGCACCACTTCAGCATGACCGGTCTCACCCGAGCATACATCGCGATAGGCAGGATTTTTGATATGGCCGCCCGCGTATCCGCTTATCACCTCATTCACGCCCTTGACCGCCCGAAAAGCAGATTCCACGCCCCAGAAACAACCTGCTCCAAAAATTGCTTTTTCTGTTGTCATTCCGGCACCTCCTCAACGTAACCACGCTTAACCACGTAACCGATCTCATATGCCCATGCTGATGTTCGAACGGATCGCCAGCATAACCGGCGAATAGCTTTCGTTCTCTATCAAAAAATTCAGAATAGCATGCTGGCTGCAAGGCCATCAAACACAATGGAGCAAGATTTAGTGCCAGTGCGGCCGGCTCTGGCGCCGCCCGTCATGGATAACATGCAAAAATCAACTGAAAAATCCGGCATGGTTACCTCGGCTTTCGCGGCGCGTTGGCGAATAGGCGGTCATAAAGAAAATTGGGGAGGAACTTTAAAACCCGGGCGACGATCGCCATCTGCCAGGGAATCACGATGAACAGTACCTTGTTCTCGATAATACGCACGATTTTTTCTGCAACCTCTTCCGCTGTAAGAAGGAAGGGCATGCGGAAGGGGTTATTCGCCGTCATCGGTGTCGCAATATAGCCGGGACAAATGGTTATGACGGATACACCATTGCGGTGCATCTCGACTCGCAGGCTTTCCAGATAGCTGATGGCAGCAGCTTTGGAAGCTGAGTAAGCGCCGCTTCCTGGAAGACCCCGATAGCCTGCAACGCTGGCAATGCCGACCAGGCTGCCTTGTCCGGCTGTCCTCATTACGGAAATAAAAGGCTGGAAGAGGTTCACCATGCCAATGACATTGGTTGCGAGGATACTCTCAAAAACTTCGCTATCCTCGGCATATTCGGTAAGCGTGCCGCGACTGATGCCCGCATTGGCAATGACGATATCCGGGCAGCCATGGCGGCGCATGAAATCGCTGCGAGGCGGCTTGCATTGCGCCGGCATCGCGGACATCGGCCACATAGGTCGATGCACCGCGGTAATTCTGCCGCAAGAGTTTCCAATAAATCTGCGCGCCGTGCGATCAGACCCAGCGTTGCGCCCAGACCGGCATAATGTCGCGCCAACGCTCTACCCAAGCCGCTGGATGCCCCGCTTATGACAACTTTCAACGGCATCGAACAGCGTCTCGATATCGCACTATTTCTTTACCCGCTCCTTGCGCACTTTTTCAATCAATTCATCCATCGTTCTGATGGTGTCGTCGGGCGTGCCGCCCATTTTTCCGCTGGTGAGGTATCTACCATCCACCACTATCGCCGGCACGCCTGTGAGGCTGTAATCCTTGGACATATGCGTTGACCGCGACGCCTGGTTTTGCACCGAGAAAGAGTTGTAGGCATCGATAAATTTCTTCCGGTCTATTCCCTGCTTCGCCATCCAGTCGAACAATACCTCGTCCTTGGTCAAATCGATTTTGTCGCGATGAATGGCCTCGTAGACCTTGTCATGCAGCCGGTCTGTTTCGCCAAGCGCTTCCAGCGCATAGAAGGTTTTTGCGCCGGGAATCCAGTTTGCGCGAAAGATGGCGGGAACGTAACGAAAGCTCACATCTTTAGGCTTCCGCTTCAGCCAGGCCTTGATTCGCGGATGAAGTTCGTAGCAATGCGGACAACCGTACCAGAAGAATTCTATGACTTCAATCTTGCCGTCACTGTCGGTTGGCCGAGGTTGGGGCAGAAGCAGTGTAATCCGTCCCTTCAACAATTTCGGCGCGAGCGGCTGAAATACCGGTGAGACTTATGCCGACCAGAAAGAGGACCGCCGCAAGCAAACGCAATGAATTCATTTTTTTCTCCTGGAAATAGACTGTATATTTATTACGCGCCGTTTATTCGCGCCGACAGCGAGACTAAAACGTCCCTTTTTACTGCACTCCTTCATGTATTTTAATGAGACTGCTCTGCACGCCGCTTTGTTGCAGGGACGCCCGAACCCGGTTGCTATCAGCAACGCTGGAAAAAGGTCCTACACGTACCCTGTGCCAAGTACCTTTTTCCGGCAAATTGGCGGCTTGAACAGATGCTTCCACTCCGAGCATGGCCAGTTTCGCTTTCAAGTTGTCCGCGTCATCGGCATTCTGGAAAGACCCTGCCTGAAGAAAATATTTATCCTGGGAAGAAGTCCGCTGCGCAGCCTGCTTGATCTGGTGCTCCGGCACGGGCTCCTCGGCATCCGGCAGGATTTTGTAGAATTCGAAGCGTGGTTTGGCATCGGGGGCGTTGGCCGGCTTGGCTTCCATGCCTGAGGATTGTGCCGGCCTTTCAGTTTGAGTTGCGGCACTTTTCGCCGCGGCGCTATCCGCGACCTTGTCCTGGGATATAAATGGGCTGGGCGCCTGATTGATATACATCCATGTGCCGATGGCACTGAGAAGGCCCAGCGCATAGCCGATAAGTACCCCCAGGAGAAGCGTACTTTTGCTTTTGGCGGAAATTGAAGAGTTGGTGTGGGTTTTATAATCTCGGCTCATGGGAAACTTATTCAATATGATGGCTACATTTTACCCGGCGCGCTTACGCCCAGCAGTTTCAAACCATTGCTCAATATTTGCCGTATCGCGGCAATCAGCCCTAGCCGGGCCAGCCGCAGCGGAATTTCCGGAACGAGAAAACGGGTAGCATTATAGTAACTGTGAAACTCACCCGCCAGTTCTCTGAGATAGAAGGCGATCAGATGAGGAGAAAGTTCCTTCGCTGCTGCCTCCACCATTTCAGGATAGTCGATCAGCTTCTGCAAAAGAGATAATTCAGCGGGGTCTGTAAGTGGAGACATATCCGCTGTGTGAAGCATCGCCGGGTCTTCACCCCATTGTTCCAGCACGCTGCAAACCCTTGCATGGGCATATTGCACGTAATAAACGGGGTTATCGTTGCTTTGTGATTTAGCCAGATCCAGGTCAAAATCCAGATGCTGGTCGCTTTTACGCAATACGTAAAAAAAGCGTGCTGCGTCGTTTCCCACTTCCTGGCGTAATTCACGCAACGTGACAAATTCTCCCGAACGGGTGGACATGGGCGCTTTTTTTCCGTCGCGGTAGAGCACCGCGAACTGCACCAGCGCAATTTCAAGTTTTCCGGGATCAATAGCCAGCGCTTTCATCGCGCCTTTTACCCGTGGAATATATCCATGATGGTCGGCCCCCCAGACATCGATGACGCGTTCAAAGCCGCGTTCGAACTTATTGAGATGATAAGCGATATCTGAAGCGAAATAAGTAAACTGCCCGTTTTCCCGCTGAACCACCCGGTCTTTTTCATCGCCGAAATCGGTTGATCGGAACCACTGGGCGCCATCCTGCTGATATAGATAGCGCCCCTGTTCGAGCAATTGGACCGCATGTGCCACGTCACCGTTATCGAACAACGATTGCTCGGAAAACCATGTATCAAAAGCGACACCGAATTCCATCAAGTCATTGCGGCAGTCGCCCAATTGCTCGGTCAGGACGAAATTGTGAATGTATGCGTAATCTTGCCCCAGCAGTTTTTTGGCTTTGGCAATCAGCCCGTCGAGGTCTGCTTCGGTACCGGTATCCGCTTTCCTCAGAGATACCTTCGAACAGCAAGTCAGGCCGATGCACATACCGCCCTGCATGCGCCTTGTAGATCAGGCGTGCCATATCGCGCACGTACTGGCCCTGGTACGCATTGCCGGGGAAGCGCGAAGTGACCCCGTTCAGCTCCAGATAACGCAGCCAGGTGGAAAGCGCAAGAATATCCATCTGACGTCCGGCATCATTAACATAATACTCACGCGCGACGGAATAACCGGCCGCCGCCAGCACATTGGCGAGACTTGCGCCGAATGCCGCACCTCGCCCATGCCCGACGTGCAAGGGTCCGGTCGGATTGGCCGAAACGAATTCCACTTGTACCTTTTTTCCTGCACCTAAATTAATATGGCCAAACTGTTCGCCACTCTCCAGCACGTAACGGGGAAACTGCTGCTTGGCGGAAGTCGTGAGAAACAAATTAATAAAGCCGGCACCCGCGACCTCTATCTTTTCCAGATAAGGTGAAGCGGAAAGTACCGTGACGAGAAGCGCAGCGATCTCACGCGGACTTTGGCGCAGCGGCTTGGCCAATTGCATCGCGAGATTACAGGAGTAATCACCATGGCTCGCTTGGCGGGGGCGCGCAAACTCTATATTCGCATCCAGCGCCGAGGGTCCCATTTCGCTCAAAGGCGCCCGCAGGAGCTCGGCAAAATGGGATTTAAAGTTGGGCTGGACTGAAGGAATGGTCATGACGATAGCGAGAGGTTGGCAGCGGTTATTATAACGACGTTGGGATGAGTTACGCTGCCAGTTTGACTGGCGCAGCGATGGATGGAAGGAAAAAACCACCTCTAATTCGCTGTGGTCGCGCGCTCCAGGCGATTGCGCATGTAAAGAATAGCGTAAAATTAGCCGTTTACCGAGCAAGTGCCGGATCAATTCGGCATATCAGCGTATCAGCGTATCCGGCAATGAGCCAAGCCACCCCTTTCACCATTGCAATCTGAGATAGCCTTCTTTTTCAGCGAAATTGAAGCGTATTATATTAGCGCCACGGTTTATCCGTGGCCGCTGAGCGAGAGGCCTTGTACGGGCCCACCGCTGAGCTGGATCGCTCCATGCGAAGTCGCCGTTGGCGCGGCGAAAAAATGTGCAGTTCGAACTGCCCCGCACGAATTTCTTTCAGTTCCGGAGCGAATGGCTGGGCCAGCGGTTCGCCCACGAACACGCCCTCGCCCGGCCATGCCACGCTCTTCCAGTAAGATTCGATGGCGCTTTCGCCAAGCGCGTAGTGAAACATGGCAACGGCGGGAAAAGGGAACTTCTGCATATGGTTGCATGGCTCGACCACGGTCCCGTAACTGGCGGTGGCGCCCGCTTCCAGCCAGCGCAGGCTGCTCATCTGCATTGAATCGGTAAGCTGGCCGCCGGCTGAAGTCAAATGATCAGCCAACGCGCCCGGCAGAAAATCCAGTGTATGGAGTTGCGGTACGTTCACCAGGCCGGTGAAATAAAAAAGAACATCATGCCGGCCTGAAATTGCTTCGGTTTCCAGGATTTCGATGGGGAAAACACCGGCCAGTTCTTTTGCGGCCAGCTCGAAATAGTTGGCTCGCACACTGCGTGCCTTGTCGGGCGTTATTACCAGGTACGCATGTCCTTTGGGAAAACTGCGATCAGAGGCGACTCCCCGATCGATCAGTGCCTTGACCTGTTCGAAATCAGTGCCGGCCAGCATCATAGCGGGTCGTATGTGATGGTCGTTAACAGGATGAAGACTGGACGAGTTGAAGTATGGGCTGGGTCTGGTAGGGCCACACTCGGATGAGCAATAGTGCTCGTCGAAGCCAAAGGCCAGCGCCGAGGTCAGCGACATGCAAGCTACCCGGTAGGGAAGCGTCCACGCGACCGCGTAGGCTTGAATGTGAGGGGGCGTAGCTTGATCGATCTCCGCCTTCAGTTGCTGAAACTCATCCCTTGAGAGGGCGTTCCGGCCGGACGGAAAGCTCAGATGAATCATGTTGGCTGCCGGGATATGGCGCGCCTTCTGGTAGTAATCACCGACTTCAAGGGATTGGGGATCGCTGTCGTTAATGATGACAGCAAGCTCATCCGGCGCCAGCCCCGTGCGCGGCAGCTCGATTCTCGCTTGAGCATGGACAGGCAGTGACCCGGACATCAGAGCGATCAGCAGGACGGGGAGACAGGTCAGAAACTTCCAGTCTGCAAATCGCGGACGGGCTAGGCGTCCCATCGAAGATGCACGTAGAGGCGCCCATTCCCGAAGTCGAATAACCCCGACCCTGAAGCCGGGGCCGGAAAATTCCGGTTTTGAGAAACGTCCTTATTCCTCAAGCATATAAAATAAGTAGGCTTCATCCTCGTGCATAATATAACGCTCACGATCCGGTAATTGACCGCTCATTTGATGGTCGCGTCCACTGTCCCATGCTGCCTCTACATGATCTTCTCTACCAGCGGTTGCCCGGTATTCCCGTTACCAAACTGCTGGTCGCCGTCAATCTGCTGGTCTTCGCAGCCATGCTCGTGGGCGGAGCGGGGTTGTGGCATTCGTCCAATAGCGTGCAATTGGCCTGGGGCGCAAATTTTGGCCCGGCTACGCAGGACGGCGAATGGTGGCGCCTGGGTACCGCGCTATTCCTCCACTTTGGCGCCGTCCACCTGACGCTGAATCTCTGGGCGCTCTGGGACGCCGGACAACTCGTCGAACGGATGTACGGGCACGCGCGCTTTGCCTGCATCTATTTCGCCAGCGGCCTGACGGGTAACTTGCTGTCACTTGTTGCCCATAGAGGATTAGCCATCTCCGGCGGTGCTTCAGGCGCCATTTTTGGCCTGTTTGGCGCCCTGCTCATATTTCTCTGGCGCGAGCGCCACAATCTGCATCCGAAGGAATTTCGCTGGTTTTTCTGGGGTGCCGCGGGTTTTGCGCTTGCCAGCCTTGTCCTCGGTCTTTTGATTCCCGGCATCGACAACGCGGCGCATATCGGCGGTTTTTTTTCTGGAATACTCGGCGGAATAATACTTGCACAGCCTGCCGGTAGAACAGAACATCGATTCCACCGCATCCGCCTGCTTGCCGGAGCCGTTTTTGCACTCGCAATTGTCATCTTGGTCAGCCAGGTGCCCGTGCGCACTTATCGCTGGAGCGAAGAGGTGCTGGCGCGCAAGGAGATCGGAGAATTTTTGCGGGACGACGCAGCGATCACGCAGTCCTGGCAGAGCATACTTGATAAGGCCAGGCGAAGGCGGCGTCTCATTCGACGAACTGGCAGGGCGTATCGACACGTCTGTTGCCGACCGCTATGAAGAAAGCTTTGAGCTGCTCTCCGATCTTCCGCCCAACCCTGCCCTGCCCTCCGCCGCTACCGTGGAAATACTGCGCCATTATGCCGAGCGCCGCAGAGATGCGTCACGCGCCTTGGCGGAAGGATTGCGTGCCAACAAGCCCGAACAGATCCGCGACGCCCTGGAAATGGTAAAACAATCGCGGCAGCTCACTCAATCTGATAAAAATGAGCTTTCCAGGCCGAAGCGCGCAGGGCAGGAATAAAGATAAAAAGAGGCGTTGAGAGGATAAGCATTATCAACCGATATATGCGTTTGTATTAGTATTTTACAACCGCTACGACGTCATCGTCGAAGCAACCGAGGCCGGCGTCTGGGCCTTCCACTGCCACGTCCTCTCGCACGCGGAGGGGCCGGAGGGCATGTTCGGCCTGGTAACCGCCCTGATCGTCGAGTATCGCGCCTATACTTTCAGGTGTTCAATCGCCTGAGAGGTAGCTTGCCGTGACATCTGAGCACTCCGCACGATTCGGCCCTGGCAAGCTCCCGCCTGTTGCACGAATCGGCTGCGGCCGAAGCGCGCTTTCGCGGCCTGATCGAGGTCGCTCCCGACGCGATTGTCACGGCCGACGGCGGGGGGCGCATCGTCCTGATTCGACACGGCCAGACCGAGGCGCTGTTTGGCTACCAGCGCGAAGAGATGCTGGGTCAGCTGGTCGAGATTGCTCTTTGCCTCAGCGCTACCACGCCGGGCACGTTGGACATCGCAGCAACTACACCCGTGCGCCACGCATCCGTCCCATGGGCCAGGACATCGACCTCTTCGCGCTGGTAGCCAAACAGCGCCTCGGTCTGGCC
>CAWKMH010000017.1:0-6902 GCA_963850515.1 uncultured beta proteobacterium | reverse complement strand
CGGTGCGAATGGCAATGGCCAGATCCATATCACCATTGAATCCCAGATAACCTACTGCGCCAGCATAAATTCCACGCTTCGAAACTTCCAGTTCATCGATGATTTCCATTGCCCGCACCTTGGGGGCGCCGCTCACGGTGCCGGCCGGAAAAGTGGCGCGCAGTACATCCATCGCATTCAGGCCGGGCTTGAGTTTGCCCTCTACATTGGAAACGATATGCATGACGTGAGAATAATGCTCGATTTGCATGTTCTCGGTGACTTTGACCGTGCCGGTCTGCGCAACACGCCCGACATCGTTACGCCCAGATCCATCAGCATCAAGTGTTCCGCACGTTCTTTCGGGTCGGCCAGCAGATCGGCCGCCAGCGCCGAGTCTTCCTGTACGGTTTTGCCGCGCGGACGGGTACCGGCGATGGGACGCACCGTCACGGTGTCGCCTTCCAGGCGCACCAGGATTTCGGGCGAGGCGCCGACCACGTGAAACCCGCCGAAATGATAATAAAACATGTAGGGCGAGGGATTGAGGCTGCGCAAGCGCGCGGTAAAGCGCAAGCGGCGAAGCGCCATAGGGCTTGCTGGTCCGTTGCGATAGCACTACCTGCATGATGTCGCCATCGAAAATATAGCGTTTGGCGCGTTCCACTGCCTTAATGAAATCTGCTTCATTGAATTCCGAAACAGCCTCGCCGGTTTGATCTGCGCTTCAACCGGAATTTCCACCGGCTTACGGAGATCGCCAGCAATTCCTTCAGGCGTTTTTTGGCGGCGAGGTATGCTGCCCGTCACTCCTGGTGCCGCGCCGCGTACACGATGAGATAGAGTTTGCCGGAAAGATTATCCACCACCGCCAGTTCTTCGGACAGCAACAGCAATATATCGGGCGTATCGAGCGTATCCGGGCCGGGCATGACCAGCCAGTTTATGCTCGATATATCGCACCGTGTCATAGGCAAAATAACCTACGAGGCCACCGCAGAAGCGCGGCAAGCCAGGATATGTCGCAACCTTGAAACGCGACAGGTAGGATTCGACGAAAGCCAGCGGATCTTCCACTTCGATTTCCTTATCCTCCCCATTGATAATGCTGATATGGTTGCCGCGCGCCTCTATACGGGTCACGGCGGGCAAGCCGATAAAGGAATAACGCCCGAAGCGCTCGCCACCCTGCACCGATTCGAGCAAATATGAGTAGGGCCGGTTGGCAAGCTTGAGATAAACCGATAGGGGGTATCGAGATCGGCGAACGTTTCCAGCACCACTGGAATGCGGTTATAACCTTGCGCGGCAAGGTCATTGAATTCAGTTTCGGTCATGATTTGACTCCACAAAAAACGGAAAAAGAAGGAATGCAGCAGCGGGAGTGTTAAGCACGCCAGCGGACAAAGGCCAGGGCGCCAGGACAGCCAGCTTTACCTGCGTATTCCTCGAATTCCGGTATTTTTGTGGATCATGACAATTTCCGGATCAGTTTCGTAGCATCGTAAACAGACGAAACGACGGCATCGCAATCAAGTTCACGCACATCGCGCCCTTCATTATAACCATAGGGTACGCAAAAGACATGGCAACCCGCGCACGCGCTGCTTCGGCGTCATTGAGCGAGTCCCCGATCAGCAGCATTTCGGGGGGAAGAATGTCCAAAGTGCTACAGGCATGCAACAGAGGCATCGGGTCGGGTTTCTTTTTCGGGCAGGCTGTCACCTGAAACGACAATATCAAAATAATCGAACAATCCAGTGGCGCGGAGCAACGGCAAGGTGAAGACTTCAGCCTTGTTGGTGACGCAAGCCAGACGAAAACCGCTTTCCGCAAGGCGTTCAACCCTTCCAATAACACCTGGATAGGCCGCGTATCATCGCACAGCGCTCTTCGCGTATTCGCGCTCATATATCGGCATCGCTTTGCTCGAATAATTCTGCGTCGGGCTCACCATCGATACTTCCGGTCAGCGAACGTTTCACCAATTTCTCTATGCCTTTGCCGATATAGGACTGGATGGTTTCCAGCGGAAGCTCCGCTCTGCCCAATTCCCTTAGCATCATATTGGCCGCCGCGGCAAGTCGCTGCGCGGTATCGAGAAGCGTACCATCCAGATCGATCATCACAGCCTTGACTAGCAGGGGAAATTCTATTTCAACTTCAGAGGCATCCGCCATCGGAGAAAAACTTTTGTTCATGAGTGATTCCTATTGTTCGATATGATCATGGCGGTGAAACGCCGGGAACTCATGAGTTCTGAGTTCCCTTAAATCTGATTAGACAGATCATATAGCTTGGGCATAACCCATTGTCACTGTCAGCCAGAATGCGCCAGCACGCGCCTCAGAACACATCTTGGCGTGGATCATTTTCAGAGTGACGGAAGGAAATGGAATAAATATGCTATTCATGACCGACATTCAACGGCTTTTCTGCCTTTAAAAGCTGTGTCAAGCCTTTGCCAACTCTGCGCGTAAAGCGGCCACTACCGAATCATAGCGGTGCGGATCGCTGTCCTTGCCTGCGCCGTAAATAGCGGAACCCGCAACGAAAGTATCGGCCCCCGCGCGAGCAATTTCGGCGATGTTATCCACCTTTACCCCGCCATCAATTTCAAGCAAGATTTTCTTCCCCGTCTCATCAATGCGCTTGCGCACCGCCTTTAGTTTTTCCAATGCTTCAGGAATGAATTGCTGTCCGCCGAAACCGGGATTTACCGACATTATCAGCACCAGATCCAGCTTTTCGAGTACATGGTCGAGATAATTCAATGGTGTCGCAGGGTTGAATACCAGACCCGCCTTGCAACCCTGTTCCTTGATAAGCCCGATAGTACGATCGATATGCCGGGAGGCTTCCGGATGAAACGAAATGATATTGGCGCCGGCCTTGGCAAAATCCGGAATAATACGATCAACCGGCTCGACCATCAGATGCACATCGATAACCGCGTCCGTCAGGGGACGGATCGCCTCGCATACCGAGTGGGCCAATGGTGAGATTGGGCACGTAGTGATTATCCATCACATCGAAATGAATAAAATCCGCACCGGAATCGATAACGGCGGTGATTTCCTCGCCGAACTTGGCAAAGTTTGCGGAAAGAATGCTGGGGGCGATGCGATAATTAGCCATGAAGGGCTTCCTTGTAAACAAAAAACTGCGATTTTAACCGCAAATGGCGGCTTGACGCTAACAGCTTCAGCCGTTAAACCCCCTCTCTCCTCAAATTTCGTCTGCCTGGACAATTTTATAATGCGCCACCCTTGCCGTCAGGTGAAAAATAGTGTGCAATGCGGTTATGACTGAAAGCACAAAATACGAAATTATGGTAAAGGTCCACACGACCTATCTTCCTGAACAATCGGACGAGGCGCTCGATCGGTATGTGTTCGCCTATACGATCATCCTCTCCAATACCGGCACGGTCCCGGCACAGCTGATCAGCCGCCATTGGATTATCGCGGATGGAGGCGGCGGTGTGCAGGAGGTGCGGGGTCTCGGCGTAGTAGGTGAGCAACCGTTGCTGAAGCCCGGCGACAGCTTTGAGTATACGAGCGGCACTGCCATTTCAACGCCGGTTGGATCGATGAAAGGCAGTTATCAGATGGTGGCTGAAGACGGCCTTCGTTTCGACGCACCGATTCCGGAATTTATCTTGAGCGTGCCGAGGATATTGCATTAGATATCGGTGACCCAGCCTCAGCGAGCCTTAGCGCATGCGACTAGACGAGGCATTGTTCAGAAACTCCCCATGCTCTACTGAAACCCGGAGCGAAATCAATAATTATCCATATTTCTTTCGGCCGTATCTGCGGCGGCGATGCGCTTGTTTTGCTTCCGCCTCGCTGAGTGGCGCTGGGCTTTTTCCGGCGTAGGGATTGTGACCAGTCTTGAATTCCACCCGTAACGGCGTACCCTCCAGCTTGAAAGTCTCGCGAAACATATTTTCAAGATAACGCTGATAGGTTTGGGGCACCTTATCGAGGGACGCTGCCATGGATCACGATCAGAGGCGGGTTGGAACCACCCTGATGGGCGTAACGCAGTTTTGGACGAGACATGCCTGCACGCGGCGGTGGCTGCTTCTCTACCGCCGCCAACAGGATGCGGGTAAGTTTGGGGGTGGATAGATTTGCCATCGCGGCCGCATAGGCCGCATCAATCGATGGAAATAATCCTTTTATGCCGCTGCCACGTAATGCCGAGATATAGTGGAATTTCGCAAAACTCACTAGGAAAGGAAGTTTTCGGGCAATTTCGCTCTTGATGGTATCGCGCTGGTGATCATTCAGACCATCCCACTTGTTAACCGCCACCACCAGCGCACGGCCCGTTTCCAGAATAAACCCGGCAATATGCGCATCCTGGTCGGAAATTTCGTTTCTTGCATCCAGTACCAGTACCACCACGTTGGCATCTTCTACCGACTGCAAGGTTTTTACCACCGAAAATTTTTCCACCGTCTCAAGTACTTTGCCGCGACGGCGCAAGCCAGCGGTGTCGATCAGCGTATACGGGCGGCCGTTACGATGAAATCGATATAGATACTGTCACGGGTCGTACCCGGCTGATCAAATGCGATTACGCGCTCCTCCCCCAGCATTGTATTCACCAGCGTTGATTTGCCAACGTTGGGGCGTCCCACGATAGCAATTTTCGGATGTCTGTCCGTTTTTTCTTCCTCTTGCGGCAGGGGAAAATCCGCTAACGCCAGTTCCACCAGACTCATTTACATTGTCGCCGTGCGAGGCGGAAATTGCACAGGGCTCCCCCAGACCCAGTTCGTGAAACTCGGCGGTGATGACAGAAGACGCCATGCCTTCGGTTTTATTCACCACCAGTATGATTTTGCGCCCGGTTTTGCGCAGTTGTTCTGCAATTACCCTATCTTGCGGCGCCAAGCCGCTTCTGCCATCGACGATGAACAGCACCATGTCCGCTTCATCCATGCTTGTCGAGTCTGCTTGGCCATCTCATGCAAAATACCTTCCTTCACCATCGGCTCGAAACCACCGGTATCGACCACCAGATAGGGCTTATCGCCCAGCCTGCCGTGACCGTAATGGCGATCTCGCGTCAATCCTGGAATATCCGCCACTATGGCGTCACGGCTGCGGGTCAAGCGGTTAAAAAGCGTTGATTTACCGACATTGGGTCGCCCGACCAGTACGAGAGTGGGTTTCATGATAGTAATTTTCCGAAAAAAGCCGATTCCTTCTCCCTTTCACGCTTCTTCTGTAACAAAGGTTTTTCCCGGATTTCTACTCCTGCTCGTTGGTTGTAATCCACTGACTACGGCGTACAGAATGGAAGCAATGCGCAGAGAAACTGGCTTTGCGGTGATCGCAGTATCGAAGATGACTGACCGGGCAACAGGGGTGGCGCTGCCATCGATTCTTGCCGAATGCATAAATCCCGCCTTTCATGGTTTGTACCGCAAAACCATCAGGTAGCGGCACCGGACGAGTAACGATGGCACCCTCGTCAGTGAGGGATCGCGCAACGATAGCGCCGTTGTCGTTCCTGATGAGATTCACATATCCTAACGAATCTCCCACTACGATGCGAGCCTCACGAACGAGCGGCGGAGATAATCGGATCCCATCAAGTAGACTCTGCGTCCAGATGCGGGCGCCGTCCGTTTTATCGTAAGCCACCATCGCACCTTTATTCTCGCTTACGTAAAGGTAATGGTTATCCATGGCGAGGCCGGCGTTGCTGGATACATCTTGTGCCCAAATCTGATTGCCAGTCGTAATTTCGAAGCACGCAACACGTCCCTGATAGGCGACAGCGCATACCTGCTGCTCATCCATTACCGGCAAACTGGTGACATCGGCGATCCGCTCCAGCTCGGACGCGCCTTTTGGTCGTGCTACAGCCGCTTCCCAGGTTACACTGCCGGTGGATGAATTTATCGCCACCAGCTTACCTCCCGGCGAAACCGGCATAGACGGTGTCATGCGAGATCAGAACGCCCGCGAAACTTCGCACGGTCAACGATGGGGTGGCGCCCTGGTAAATCCACTTGCGCTTGCCGCTGCTCGCCTCCAGGCTGAAGATTCTGCCGTCTCCCGTACGAATCACTACCATACCGTTTGCGCGCATGCGGTGGGCTTAGCACCTCGGTGGATACCTGTGCCTTCCATAGCCGATTACCGCTTTTCTCATCGAATGCCAGAACTTCGCCTTTGAAGGTTCCCACCAGCAACATGCCTTCACCCGTGCCAACGCCGCCCGACAATTTGTGTTTCGTATCGATAACACCCGACGCTTTGCCCGTCGTCGCATTAAAACGCACGAGAAGACCATTCGTGCTGGCGACATATAACGTGCCGTTCTCGAATACCGGCAGAAATACCGCCGCCTGGCCTTCTTCGACGCCGGCCTTCCATAACGTGCGAGCGGGCGGAATGACCTCCAATTGAGCAATCTGCTCCGGACTCATCTGAGGCGCCTTGCCAACGAACATTTCGGTGAAGCCGGAAATATCGATATCCGCCAGGCTGCTTGCCAGGTCACGCCCCATATCTATCATGCCAGCGCATCCCGAAAGCACGAATGACGACGTCAGCAGCAGAAAGCACTGTCGAATGGCGTCAGCTATCCTGGCGCACCTCTGAATGAGTCTTTTGGGAAGCGCCACCATGGGCATCAATTTGCTTGAGGACATTTTTGAGATTTACAATAAAAAATGATTGCGCGTCGACGGGTGGCCCGGCCATCATTTCCTTGAGGGGTCAGAATGTGCCCATCGACGCCTCGTCTTCGATGATTTTTTCTGATTTTATTGTGAACTCAAATTACTTGCAGACTTCACAATGCGTCCAGTTTCATTTGAACGATATTGTGATACGTGCCTTGCCTGCCCATCTTGTCGATTGCTATTTGATAAGCAGCACGTGCTTCGGCAACTT
>CAWKMH010000016.1:0-35564 GCA_963850515.1 uncultured beta proteobacterium | reverse complement strand
CACTTTCTTCACATAGTTGACGTTGGATAATATCAGTGCAGGCGCTCGGTTGATGCATTCGGCGAAGAGCCCAGATGCACGATCATGCCGACGAAATAGATGATCGCGAAATCCGTTTTGCTTTCTTCTCCGCCCACGCCCCATCGTGCTTTGAATACGACGGAAAACACAAATGTATAAATCGCCAGCATGAGCAAGGGGTTGAAGAACGACCATGCAATGCCCATGATCGAGCCTCGATAACGTCCAATGACCTCGCGTTTGACCAACGCGATGATCAGATCGCGATTACGCCAAAGGCTTGCGGCCATTTCGCGCGGCAGGATGGAGAAGTTTTGCATGGGGTGGGATGGTAAAGGTATTGCGTGTACGGCTGTGGCCACAAGGTGAATGATATAGGTAGCAGGTATTGATTAGTTGAGAAGCCGCGTGCACGTCTTTACGCGCTGCATCAGGACGCCTTTGCAGAATCGCGAAACGGGGGGGCTTTAGTTCCCGTTTAAGTTTCCATATGACAGCAAGGCTGAATCGCTGTCAGCGGCAGCTGTCTTTCTCATGCAGCATCATTTTAGCCGCTTCGAAAGCGGCGCTTATAACATATGCGGCATAGGACGAATTCATTTGCGGCGTGCCCCGCAGACGTATAACGTAAATGTAGGCGTAAAGAATAACACAAAATATTTTACACATTCAGGCTGACTCTCAGGCTTAAGCGCCCACCCGCAGGCATCTCATTCCTGCTTTTAAGCTTTGAAAAAGTACCGGGCACGCCCATAAGCTTGCGCCGCATTCATTTTTTTCGGTCTTTGTAGAGAGTCGGTTGCCTCTGCTTTAGAGAAGGCATCCTGATTTCGATCTTTGAGAAAAGACGATGCTGCGTTCCGGATTCACGGTTGCGTGGAAATGGCGAAGCTACCGTTAGCCTTCCACTTGGAACGAAGCATCTTATTGCGCTTTCGAGAGAAAGACGGCCCCAGCCATTCGACTGCCGGCGCGATTCAGCCCAAAAATTCCGTCCAGAATAAATCCCTAAAATATTTTTATCCGCACTCTTGCATTTCGTTTAAAGTTGCATATAATACGAATCATTCTCATTAATAATTGCGGAAACGGCCCAAATGGATAAGTCACTTACAGTTCCGGAAACCAACGTCGATAAACAGAACTTCGTCATGCTGGACCGCAACAGGCGCATCTTTAGCGATACCCTGTTTTCGCAGGGAGACGAGATATTTATCCAGCATCAGGGCGAACAATACCGGTTGCGGCGTACCCGTAACGGCAAGCTTATTTTAACCAAATAGTTGAATTAGTAGACTTAAGGCGCTCATCATGTATATTTGTGTATGCAAAGGTGTAACTGATACCGCAATCCGGGAAGCTGTCTCTCGAGGCGCCGACCGGATGCGGGATTTGAAGACCTGCCTGGGTGTGAGCGGGCAATGCGGAATATGTGCCTGCCATGCCAAGGAGGTGCTGGAAAAAGCACTGATGCAAAAAACCTTGTCGCAACATCATCTACACAAACCCACTCGTTTATACGAGATCTCGCCTGAGGAGGCATCAACATGAAAAGCAGCGCAGACATTATCCAGTGGCTCAACCGCCAACTGCAACACGAATTGACGGCTATCAATCAGTACTTCCTTCATGCCCGCATGTATAAAAACTGGGGTTTTGAAAGCCTGGGCAAAAAAGAATACGAAGAATCAATAGAGGAAATGAAGCATGCCGATGCATTGATCGAGCGCATCCTGTTTCTGGAAGGATTGCCCAATCTGCAAGAGCTCGGCAAGCTCCTGATCGGTGAAAAGGCTGAAGAATGCGTCGCTTGCGATCTCAGGCTTGAGATGACTTCACGCGAGACTCTGCTTGCCGCCATCTCTGCTTCCGAAATGGCCAAGGATTATGTTTCGCGAGAGCTTTTTAAAGAAATCCTCGAAGACACCGAAGAGCATATCGACTGGCTGGAAACGCAGTTGGATGTAATGCAGAAGGTGGGCATACAGAACTGGCTGCAGAGCCAGATGTAAATTATCCGTGCCGCTGGGTTCTCCTACCCAGCGGCTTTAGCCAGCCAGTCCGTACAGGGCAAGCCAGCATTTTTTTATAACCTGTCACGGAGCGCGGGCTGTGAAACAGCTAAAGACAACCAGGGCAACCAGGACAACCGGTTCAGCGACCTTGAGCGTTACCGCCCCCATGATTGCAGAAGCACCCCGCCCCGACGTGATTCTACTTGCTTGCCTCCATGCCGTTGAAGACTTGAGCGCCCACTTGCTATCCGGTCTGCGGCAAGAAGCCGTTAGCGGGGCCGGCCGTGCCAGTTCGCACAACGCTCATAACATCGATGATTCTTTTTCCAGCCATTTACTGGCATTGCTGGAAAAGAAATTCGATCAGGTCGTCAAGTCGTTTTCATTTCTCAGGATCAATCGCAGCACCTTCTTTTTACAGCATACCGGACTCACCAGGACTGCGCGCCACGGACGGGCTTCGAATAGCCCCTCGTTTTTGCCGGAAGACAGCGCAACAACCGCATCGAACCCGGTTGGCGGTCATCAGGCATTGCTGTCGCGTATCGATCTGCTTGAGCGCAAGCTCGCCGATGCGAAAATCCCTGTCCCGCCAGAAACAGATTGGGTTCCGCTGGTCAAGGTCTCCGCCGCGCCTGCGCCGCGGCGCAGCGCGTCCTGGCAGTGCATCTGCCGCAGAATCGGCAGGGGATTGCGATAGTCTTGATGAGAAACAAGCTGGCGCGCATGCTGGTTTCGATCTTGCCGGGCGTCGCGTCCTGTGCGTGGGTGGCCGCGCCGCACTCTACCCGGAGTATCACCGCATGGTAGAGGCTTCAGGCGGCAGGTTACTCATCTATCGTAGAGGCCCGCTTCACGGCGGAGATCATCTTCCTGCGTTGCTCGACCATGCCGATCTGGTGGTTTGCCCGGTAGATTGCGTAAACCACTACACCTATTTTACTGTGAAGCGCTACTGTAAATATTCGGGCAAGCCCTGCGTATTGCTCGACCGTTCCGGCTTGCCTACTTTTCGCAAGGGCGTGGCAACGCTGGCTGCGTTAGCTACGGCACCCGCCGGGTGCGACAGCCCTGTTCAATCCACTTCCATCGTCTAATAAAGTTACCCATGACAGAGCTAAACATGATTTGCGTGCGTAGCCACGGCAGAGGCGCGTGGGCGGACGCCAAGCGGAGGAGGCCCGCCGGTTCACTATTTATAGCTGCTTCATGGTCCCGGAGAAGCACATGAGCATTGGTTATAAAGGCAGGATTATGGCGCTGGCGACCTTTATTATTGCCTTTTGTATGTGGATTCCGGCCCAGGCAGCACAGGCGGCAGTGAGGGAGTACTGGGTAGCGGCGGAGCAAACTTCCTGGAACTACGCGCCATCCGGGCAAAACCTGCTCAAGCCGGATGCCGGGCTCGGGGTATGGGGTACAACTTTGACCTACCCTAAATACCGTTATATTGGTTATGCAGACAAAAGCTATAGCAAACCGTTGCCACAGCCCACTTGGGCGGGAATTCTGGGGCCGGAGATTCGCGCCGTGGTGGGAGATACGCTCAAAGTTCATTTCCTGAATAAAACCGACCGACCGCTTTCCATGCATCCGCACGGATTGTTTTACGACAAATCCAGCGAAGGCGCAGATGGTTCCGGCATGGGGGCGGCCGTTCCTCCCGGTAAATCATTTACCTATACCTGGGTTGTGGACGCAGATGCCGGACCCGGCCCGGCAGACCCTTCATCAGTCGTCTGGCTATACCACTCTCATGTCATGGAAGATGAAGAAGCAAACCTCGGCCTCATCGGCACTATTATCGTCACGCGGCAGGGCATGGCGCGCTCCGCCGCTGATCCCGCGCCACGCGACGTGGACCAGGAATTCACGACCCTCTTCATGATCTTCAATGAAGAGAACGGGGAAGAAAGCGGCATGAAGCATACGATCAACGGCCGTATTTTCGGTAATCTGCATGGCTATGAAACAAGTTTGGGAAAGCGCGTCCGCTGGCATGTCGTCGCGCTCGGCAATGAAACAGACAATCATACCGTGCACTGGCACGGCCAGACGGTGCTCGACCATGGACGCCGCACCGATGTGGTTGAGGTGTTGCCCGCGAGCATGACATCGGTCGACATGATCCCGCGTTCGGCTGGCAACTGGCTGCTGCATTGCCATGTGGACGACCATATGATGGCGGGGATGTCCACGCGTTGGCGCGTCCTGCCTGAAACAAAGGGAAGTCATTCGAAATAGTCTGAAAATAGCTCTTGAAATAGCTGAGCTCACCTCGGTATATACAAACAAAAAAGGAAAAAATATGATGAAGATTGCAGCCATTATTCCTGCCGCCACTGTCGCCATCCTGGGCGGCCTTCTTAGCTTCAATGCCGCGGCGCACGCATTGTGGCTCGAAAGTGACAAGGGCAAAACCGCAGCCTCAAAGCTTTATTTTGGCGAATACGCGGAAGATCGGCGCGAAGTCTCACCCGGTAAACTCGACAACATCGTTCAACCGCTGGTTGTTGTGATCGATGCGAGCGGCGCGGAAAAGCTTGTCGACGCAATCCGCGAGAATAATTATTTTGCGATACCCGACGGCGGAGCTACTGTGCTGGTACAAGCGCTCAAACAACCCATACGCGAACCGCAGGGTGAAAACCCTGCCCCGGTGCAAAGAAGGTATCTGTATGCGCGGATGGGCGACGGCGGCAATTTGCCGCTTGACATACACAACAGCAAGGATCTGCTGAGTTTGAGCTTTCAGGGCAAACCCCTGCCCAAGGCCGAGGTTATCGTTATTGCGCCCAACGGCTGGGAAAAGCATTTGCATACGGATGAGAAAGGAGAGGTTCCGCTGACGGTGCTGGAACCCGGCCTCTATGTGGTCGAGGCGAAGCATGAGTTGATCAATCCGGGCAATTTCGAAGGCAAGGCATACGCCGTCGAGAGCCACAAAGTTACGCTTAGTATTTACAGATGAGTACGCTGCAACCCGACGCACCCGCACCTGCAACCACGCAAAGAGCGGCCGGGGCAAACGCAATGCCGCGCCCGGTAACCGAGCCGCGCGGTTACCTGTTTTTATCGCAGGGGATGAAGCGGGGCCGTTTTCTTGTCTGGCTGCGCCGCACGCATGCTTGGATGGGGTTATGGGGAGCCGTACTCGGCCTGATATTCGGTACCTCCGGTATTCTGTTGAATCATCGTAGCGAGATGAAAATCCCGCTTGCCGCGCAGCACGAAACTCACCAGACGCTTACCCCGCCGGTCGGTAGCTTGCAATCGGCGGAAGCGCTGGAAGCCTGGCTGCGCGTGAAATTTAAAATGCCTCATGCCAAATCGCGTATCGTGAAAAAACCCGGCGGTCCGGTCCCCTGGGGCGGCGGCCAGATAAACCAACCCGAAAATTGGCGCGTCACGCTTACCACGCCCAACCTCAGCCTTAATGCGGAATACTGGCAAGGCGACATGGAAACACGCGTCGAGCAGAAAGAAGCCAACGCCTGGGCAACGCTGGCCAATTTTCACAAGGGAACCGGCATGTCCAATGTGTGGATATTGCTCACCGATACGCTGGCCTGCGGTTTGCTGGTTCTCGCGATAACCGGCACCTTGCTGTGGAGCCGTCTGCATGGCCCACGGCTTATGGCGGCGGGGTTGATCGGCACGGTATTCACCTCTGCTGTTGTTCTTATGCTCACCACGCTATCGCTGTCATGAAATTATCTTTTTTCCCATCGCCAATCAACTAGGGTCGAGGCGAAACACTACCCATATAAATCTATAGTTCCCTTGCTCCCGCAGGGCAAACAAATCCCATAGCCAGCCAACGCCATTGTCGCTTGTAGCCAGCCAATAATTAAAATATAACAGAGCGATCAATGAAAAAACTGTCCCAGTTCGAATTCCGGCGCGTCCATGTGGCCTTGTTGCTGGCGTGGGTACTTATACCATCGCATGCGCTAGCCCAGGAAAGCGCGGGCAATCCGGAAAAAAGCGGCAACCCTGAAAAAACCGAAAAAAAGGCGGAGTTGCCGGAAATCAAGATTACTACCGGCCGGGTCCGCCCCGGCACGATTGAGGATGTGGCGACGACGGGAAGCAAAACAGACACGCCTTCGCGCGATATTCCCGCGAGTATCGCTGTCGTGCCAGCCACGCTGTTGCGCGAGCAGGGTGTAATCGACATGAATGACGCCATGCGCAACGTCGCCAGTGTCCAGCCCCTGATGGGAGGCGGTTATGGATTTGCCAATAACTTTACGTCGCGCGGCTTGGCGCTGAGCTTTTTTCGCGACAACATGCCCGACGGAACCGCGCCACAAAACGGTTATTACCGCACCATGTACGATGTCGAGCGTATCGAGGTATTAAAAGGCCCGGGTTCTGCGCTGTTTGGCGTCGCCGGCCCCGGCGGCAGCATCAATATGATTACCAAGCAGCCGCAAAGGACCTTCGGTCTGACGGCGGGTACCATGATCGGCAGTTTCGGTACCTATAACGGATTCGTGGACGCGACCGGCCCCATCGGGGACCGTTTTGCTGGACGTGTCATTTCGGATATAGAGCATGCCGACGGTTTCCGCGGACTCGAGCGGAATATCTACGAGGTATCCCCCAGTTTCATCTGGCGCCTGGCGGACGATAAAACGCTCCTGATAGACTACGACCATCGCGACATACATATCAAGCCGGATAATTACGGCACGGTTTTTGATGGTAATTCCCAGCTATCCGTCTCTCGCAACAACCGCTATTACAGCCCGTTCAACCGGACCAGCAATATAATCAATCGCATCAGCGCCGTCCATAATTGGACGATATCGGACGACCTTACCATGCGTACGGCATTCACGTACGATACGCGGACGATGGATATTACTTCGAAATGGGGGCGGGAATCAGGCTTGTGGAAGCGTGGTGAATTCGACGTGTAGTGCAGGTGCATTCGGCGAGATTACTGGACGCAATGCGCGCCATCAACTTGATAATTCGGCGTTCGCCACTTTTCATAATGAATTCATCTGGAAAACAAGTACGGGACCGGTTAAGCATACTTTTTTGGGTGGGTTCGAATACAAGAATACCGACATCGCCACTGCCCGCAGTGATTTCGATTTACCAGTTGTCAATCTTTATACTTTATCCGGTCTGGAAACTTCATTAAACTCACCGGGAGTTTCAGGACGCACGCTGATGTTTGACCGCCGAATCAGTAGCGATCAAACCTCTTTCTATGCGCAAGATCAGATTGATTTGAGTGAACAATTCAAGCTTCGTCTCGGCATTCGAAATGATTTGGTCCAGTGGAGTGATAAGGGTTTTCAGCGTGCAGGTGGTTATCGCGAAATAGTACAGACTAAATCGATAACTACTTACTCAACTGGTGGAGTCTATCAACCCACCAAGAATTTAGCTTTTTACGCGGGTTATAGCACGGGGGCTTTCGTCAACCTGACGACCGAGGCCCAGGCAGTATCGAATGCGCCGGAAACCTTGGATCAGATAGAAGTGGGGGCGAAAACCATGCTGCTGGATGGCAGGGCGGACATAAACGTGGCGCTGTTTCAAAGCAGCCGCAACAATTATTTCATCACCCTGCCAGGTAGCGGTGCTAATGCAACACCGGATGGAAAAGATCGATCGCGGGGTGTGGAAGTGACCATGAGCCTGCGTCCGATTGACGGCTTGAGCATCATAGGTAACGGGGTGTGGATGGATCCGGAAACACTGGCACGCAATGTGGCAACCAATGCTGTCCTCGGCATATCGAGAAGTGTTTTCGGCGGCCGCCCAGTAGGCGTTGCTACCAATATGGCCAGTTTGTGGAACAGCTACCAGATTCAAAGCGGGATTGCGCGGGGGGTAACATTGGGCTTTGGCGTAACCTATAAAGGCAACAGTTATGCTGATACTTTAAACCTGCTGAAGGTGCCTTCTTACGTCGTGTATGATGCGGCCATTTCTTATCGTATCAAACAGGTGGAACTCGCGGTCAACGTAAAAAACCTGACCAATAAGACCTATTATACCAATCCTACGTTTGCCGGCGCCTTGCCTGGCAATCCCCTAAGCGCCTTCGGTAGCATCCGTTTCAACTTTAATTGAACGCTTTCATGAACTGAAGTTAAACCATGCGAGGCAGCGAACCTGCGCAAGATTCGAAAGTAGCCCGACCGCGTCCCGGTCATACGGCGTTGCTACGGCGCAATGCGCTACGCTTATTGCGCCCTACGACTACAACCTACGCAGTAATGGTAGCCCGTACTCCGACGGTAGGGGTAGGGCGCAATAAGCGTAGCGCATTGCGCCGTATGCAGACGCTCGCCGTCGCAGGTCAGCCAATAAGAGAACCGAGGCATTAAGTGACGGTTGTCGTACCGAATATCGCCCCTGCCTGCGCGTCAAGTACAGTTTCTTCCCACTCATTGCGGTGTCGTTACGGTAGCGGCCTCCCGACGAAAAACTTGACAGATATTTCATTACGAGGTGGGGGCGCTGAGATTATTGCACCCCCCACCTCGCTGCTCGCCCCTCTGCTTTGCCGATTTTTCTGGCAAAAAAACGCTTATACACGTTTTCGCTTCCTCGCCTTTCCGCACTGTTCAAAGCCGATATAGACCATCATCGCGTCCACGCGACACCCCGCTCCGGAATTCCTCCGGCCGCATCGACCCCAGGCGAGAGCCCCCGTCACGATAATACAAATCACTGGAAACCACCTCGTTCGCCCTGTTTTTACCGCCAAATCTGCCAAAAACACCCCTCGAATACGGCCCCGTGCTAACGCCGCAAACCCGCTACAGCTAACGGTTACAGCAAGTATTTCCACCTTTCGCCTGTAAGATTCTACAGCTATTCTAGGTTTGGGTTCCGTTGTTTCATAGCACCGTCATCAACCAAACGACGGGTGAAAACAATGGGACAGATAATGCTTGCGCAACACGGAAACGGGTCAATGGACCAACGGGCAGTGGCGGGAATGTATCGGCTGAGGCATGAGGTTTTTCATGAGCGGCTGGGCTGGGAAGTCACCGACGATAACGGCATGGAGCATGATGAGTTCGATCATGCCAATCCGGTGTATGTCCTGGCGAAAGGAGATGAAGAAGAGGTGCTGGGTTGCTGGCGGTTGCTTCCGACCATGGGACCCAACATGTTGAAGGATACTTTCCCTCAGTTATTGCATGGGCAGCCGGCACCCCAGCAAGCCGATGTGTGGGAATTAAGCCGATTCGCCGTGACGGTACCGAAGTATGAAAGCGCGGGTTTTGGCTTCAGCGAGATCCCCGTAAAAATGATGCAGACGCTATTCCGTTTTGCCCGGCATAACGGCATCAAGCGTTACGTAACCGTGACTACCGTCGCGGTCGAGAGGTTGATACGCAAGCTCGGCGTTAATGTCTCGAGAATAGGGCCACCTATCAAGATCGGTCGGGTTTTGACCGTGGCTTGTTATATCGAGATCGATGCGATCACGGAGTTTTCCTTGTTCGGCACACTTCCAGAGCATGCGCAAAGGGAGGCAGCATGAATATTCTGCTGATGGGGGAAAAGCAGGATACCCGTCGAATTCTGCAACTATTGCTTGAGAAGTCAAAACACAGGCTCGAGCGGAAATCGCTGGAAAGCTTCCCCGAGCCGGATCTGGGCGCATACGATATGGTCCTTGTCGATGGGGCGGTGCAGGATTGCACCCAACAGGTGAATCTGCTGCAATGGATACGGGAAGCGAGACGGCGCTACCCGCATCTGCCGGTGGCGGTGATGAATAACGTGGGGTCTGACGTAGCGCCCAACGTGGCGTCTGATCGATATAAGGCGAGCCGCGAACCTTTGCATACCTGTGGTGTTTTCGAGTCCGGTAATGGGGTGTTGAATATGCGCTGCCGCCTCCAGGAAATCGCGTTGGGAGAAACCGCCGCACTGATGCGGGATGAATGCGAGCGGCCAATGCTGGAGCCGATAACATTCGAATATTCGGGACGGGGATAAAAATATCGACCGGCAGGCGGGCAGAGCCGGAACAATTTTCTGCCCCCGGTTTTTATATCGATTATTCAACCGCTCAGCTATCGACAGCAGGCCAGGGTACTGAAGTAAGTCGCAAGGTTCCGTTGTTTTTTCAAACTTGGATAAAGCTTCATCGTAACGTCATCTATTTCGGGTAACCTGAACATTCTGATCAGTTCGCAAATCATCTTGCAATGCTGTTCATTAAAGGAGACAACCATGTATCCCTTATTACCTGCGTTAGTGAAGCTGTTATCGACGGAAGCAAAGAACCCCCAAGCTGGCGCCGGCCCTGCTCGGCAAAGACCCGCCACATCAGGGCGTAGAAACTTTGGCGCCGACCCGATCATTGCAATGTTCAGCAACCGCGGCGCGGTGCGCAAAGGCAAGGCTGACCTTCGCGAACCATCGCTTGATGTCCAGGATGACCTGGGAAGTTCTCCCAGATTGGGTCAGCGCAGTTATCCCGCTAAATCAAACGTCAAAATCCGGAAAAAACGGTTTGGCTGAGATTCAAATGATACGATCGATACAACTTCGTGTCAGTGTCAGGAAGGGCAGACCCACTCGCAAAAATTCATTGTGAACCTTTCGCGAGTCTCTAAACCATCATCGGGCTTTTCGGCAGTTGAATTTTGGCATCCTGGATACACGGGATCAGGCGCATGGGTATATATAAAAGGTACCGAATGATTACCGGTGCTAAAGGGACGGACCTGGGTCCGGCCGCGGCGGCCTTGCAATCGACCGAATCCAGCGGCACACCTGATGCAAGCCCGCTCGCCGCACTTCGCTGTTGATGGAATCCCGTCTACCCGGCGAAATTCTGCGCGAAGAGGAAAGTGAGATTGACTTGATGATTCAGCTAAGCGGCATGGTGCATAGCAGTACGGGAAGTGGCGAGTAATTCCGTTTTCTTTTTGCCGGTACTAAGATGCAGCGAAGGCGGAATTGCCTTCACGCTGGCCAGTTCATCCATCGTAAAAGTTATCCTGCTATGACCCCCTTTAGAGAAAGGGCCACGTTTGCCTAAGTTATGGCTGCTGCGATCCGCCGCTCTGGGGCGCCTCGTAAACACCGGTTCTGCCGGTTCTGCGCAGCATCTTGTTGACCTGATCCGCGTGCGTCTCTTCCTCGACGATGAGGCCCCGCGCATAATCCTCCAGTAACACCGATTTGCCCTGGGTCAGTTCCAGCAGTTGGTAATAGGCGGCACAGGCCTCCTTTTCATTCACCAGGGTTCCCTGAGGATATCGCCGATATCGTGGTGATGTGTCTCCAGCAGCGGCCCGATCGAAAGTGACGGGTATCCCCCAGTAGCGTGACAAGTTCGCCGGCCCTATGCGCGTGCAGCAATCCTTCGTCGGCCTGCTCCTTGAGCCATGCGACGACAGGAATGCGGTTGTAGCCATAGACCATCAATGAATAGTGCGTGTAACGCACCACCCGGCGAGTTCCAGTTCCATGATCTTGTTCAGCAGTGCGATCGCCTTGTCTTTATCGAAGTCCATGAGCTTCTCCTTTTTTGGATTGCAAGAATTGGCAGGGTGGTGGCTATGTCTTTATCCCATAACAGGCAGCACAGCGGAACGATTTATTGTCGGCGGTACCTGCTTCTCGCGGTTTCCTGCCTTGCAGCAGACTTATGGCGACTGTGCAACTTATAGTGCTGCGCAAGGTATCGTGATGTTTCACAGCGCCGAGCCGTGAGCACCTAAATATTCTGCTACACCTTCCGGGCTCGGCTTCATGCCAGGGTCTCCTGTTTTCCATCCGGCAGGGCAAACTTCGCCATGGCTTTCATGGAACTGTAGTGCATCTACCATGCGCAGCATTTCGTCCACGTCGCGTCCGAGCGGCAGATCGTTGACGACCTGGTGACGCACGACACCATTTTTATCGATCAGAAAAGAGGCTCGCAGCGCAACGTGATCCGGATGGCTGATGCCATAGGCGTGCATGACATCGCCGCCTACATCGGCTACCAGAGTAATGCCGACCGGACCGATACCACCCTTGTCCACGGTAGTATTACGCCAGGCATAATGGGTGAATTGGGAATCCACGGATACGCCGATCACTTCCACGTTGCGTTTGCGGAATTCTTCCGCCCGATGCGAGTGAGCAATAATCTCCGAAGGGCAGACAAATGTGAAATCGAGCGGATAGAAAAACAGGACGGCATATTTGCCGGCAATTTCCGTATGGAAATTGAAAGTATCATTGAAGGTGCCATTCGGCAGGACAGCGGGCTTGGTGAAGTCGGGTGCGAGATGGGTTACGAGTACGGACATTGATATTTCTCCTTTTTGATTGATGGAATCGAGGCGTCATAGATGTGCACAAATGCGCTTTCGACATTGCATATTTTCGACGCTTTACGTTGGTCGGTCTCGGATTATAGACCGAAGCCAATAGCGCCATCTGTGCGCCGCACCGCACAGCGCAAAACTTCACCTATATAGAGCGGGTCTATAGCTGTAAATCCATTGGTTTAACAAGCTTCGCGCGGCATCCGGAATTTCCGACGCGATCATCCCCACTGGGCCGCCATGTTGTTTCTGCAATACGTCCGCTGCAGCGCCATGCAGATAGACCGAGAGAACAGAGATTTTCCGGACTAATCCCTGTGCCAGAAAAGCGCCGGTCATGCCGGACAATACGTCCCCCGTACCCGCGCTGCTTAAACCCGGATTTCCGGTGGTGTTGATGTAGCGTCTTGCCACCGGGTTCAGCGCAAATGCTGCCGGCACCTTTCAACACGGCGCAGCAATTGAAACGGGTCGCAAGATTTGCCAGCCGCAGTCATGCGGTCATTTTGAATTGTTGAGATATCGGTATTCAGCAGGCGTGCGGCTTCAGCAGGATGAGGCGTAAGAATGGAAGAGGCCTTACGGCTTTACGTTCCTTGAGCAGGCCGGCAATTCTGGAATCGGTTGCGATGATGTTTAAAGCATCGGCATCCAGCACGAGCGGCAAGTCTGATTCCAGCGCGCAACTCAGCCAGAAGCTGGCGTCTGGTTCCATACCCAGCCCGGGGCCGACGATCATGCAGTTCAGGTTATCGAGTTTGAATAAATCATGGGGCGGGCGCAGCATCAATTCGGGCTGGGCGGGATCTACCCCGAGCGCGTCGCCGGCAATCAACCCGAGATAGACGCGGCCTGCGCCCAGTTTCAGCGCTGAGGTTCCCGCCAGAAGTGCCGCCCCGACCATTCCGGCTGAGCCGCCGATGATGCCGATGCTGCCGAACATGCCTTTGTGGCTGTTGGAGGGGCGGGGCGGCGGCAATAATTGTTGTGCATAGGCCTGATTCATCATCCATGAGCTGGGTTCTTTCAGCGATGAAACGTCCAGACCAAGATCGCGTACAAATATTTCCCCGCAATACTCGGGGCCATGTCCGGTCAGAAGACCGGCTTTGAGGCTGATGAACGTAACAGTGATGGCGGCCCTGATGGCGGCGCCATGCACCGTGCCGGTATCGCTGCCCAGGCCGCTGGGAATGTCGAGTGAGAGCACGGGCAGATTCATGCTATTAACCGCCTCGACAAGATCGAGATATTCAGCCGGCCAGGTTCTCGCCCATCCCGATGATCGAGACCAATGCCGAATAAGCCGTCTATTACGACATCCCACGTTTCATTTTCAGGGATTTCGGAGAGTACCTCGCCGCTCGCAGCGAGCCAGGCGTTCAGTGCCTGTTTCGCATCGTCTGAAAGATTTTTGCGCTCACCGGTAAACACCAGTGTGACCTTGTACCACCATCCGTGCAAATGGCGGGCCACGACGAAGGCGTCGCCACCATTGTTGCCCGGGCCGGCCAGCACCAGCGCTCTCGTTTTGCCGGCGGTCAGAAGTCTTTCTCGCGCAATTTCAGCGGCGGCCAAACCGGCTTTTTCCATGAGTTGGGGCCATCCGGGTAAAGCGGCCGCAAGTTGCTCGATCTCCCGGATCTCGGCGGCGAGATAAATGGCGGTGGAATTATCATGTTTTGGTGGGCTCATGGTATCGACCGTCCAGGTATCTATAAACCTGATCCCGTCATTACATGACGTTTCAGGAAATTTGAATTCTTGTGTATCAACTTGCGTAATGAATTGAATTGCAAAGCTGCGCAATATTTTCCTTGAGGACATCTTATGGCAGCAAGCCAGTCCTTAAAAGAGTAAGCGCCCCTTTTTAAAGCCTCCCGGGCTGCGGGCAGCCTGCCTTCTCGTGTAAAATGACACTCTCAATTTATCGGTTCATGTTATCGAATGCTTCGACTTCGCGGTGGTAGCGCACTTTCCCCTTTCCGCCTGGAAAAACTGGCGGCCGCTCTTAAAATTACCGCTCCGCAAGTTTCCCATATTTATGCAGAATATTGGTACTTTTGCGCAGTGACGCGCGATCTGCGGGAGAATGAAATTGCGGTTCTTCGCAGGCTGCTCAAGTGTTCCCCGGAAAAGATATCCACGACAGAGGTCGAGGAGCGACAAACCCGAATTGTTCCAAGGCGAATTGTTCTGCTGGTGGTGCCACGCCCCGGCACCATATCGCCATGGTCCACCAAGGCGACCGATATCGCTCGCCATTGCGGATTGGAGGCGGTGGAAAGGCTGGAGCGGGGCGTCGCTTTTTATATCCAGCACAGTAGATCAGGCATGCGGGCGAATTTTCCGCCCATGCCAGAATTCGCTGCTTCGCGCTGATACACGACCGTATGACCGAAGCAGTGTTTGACTCACTCGACGCGGCGGAGAGTTGTTCAGGCATTTCGAGCCCGCGCCGCTCAAGTCGGTGGATGTGCTGGCAGGCGGACAGGAGGCGTTGGAAAAGGCCAACGACGAAATGGGACTTGCGCTTTCACCCGATGAAATCGACTATTTCGCAGCCTATTTCATGCGGATTGGGCGCAATCCCACCGATGTGGAATTGATGATGTTCGCCCAGGCCAATTCGGAGCATTGCCGCCACAAGATTTTCAACGCTGACTGGGTCATAGACGGCAAGCCTGAAACGAGATCGCTATTCTCGATGATTCGCAATACCCATCAGCAGCATCCGCAAGGCACGGTGGTAGCCTACGCCGATAATTCTTCCGTCATAGAGGGAGCGAAAATCGCCGCGCTTCTACCCCGGCAAGGATAACGCGTATGGTTATGCCGAGGAGCAGACGCACATCCTGATGAAAGTGGAAACGCATAATCATCCCACTGCTATTTCGCCTTTTTCGGGCGCCGCCACCGGTGTGGGCGGGGAAATCCGCGACGAAGGGGCCACCGGACGCGGCGCCAAACCAAGGGCCGGGCTTAGCGGTTTCTCGGTTTCCAATTTGAATATCCCGGGGTTTATTCAACCTTGGGAAGCGTACACGCAAGCGGGAACGGATCATTCTTACGGCAAGCCGGCGCGGATCGCATCAGCTCTGCAAATCATGCTTGAAGGCCCCATCGGCGGCGCGGCGTTCAATAACGAGTTCGGGCGGCCCAATCTGGCGGGATACTTCCGCACATTCGAGGAATCCGTGGCCGGCGAGATGCGCGGTTACCACAAGCCCATCATGCTGGCCGGAGGCATCGGCCATATTGCCGAGCAGCATTCTTTCAAGGAAAAATTTTCAGCCGGCGCGCTGCTCATTCAACTGGGCGGGCCGGGAATGCTGATCGGCCTTGGTGGAAGTGCAGCCTCCAGCATGGATACGGGGACGAATACCGAGAGTCTCGATTTCGATTCAGTGCAGCGCGGCAATGCGGAAATGGAACGGCGCGCGCAAGAAGTCATCGACAATTGCTGGCAGCTGGAAAGACGGGGCGAGCCTAATCCGATTCTTTCGATTCACGACGTTGGCGCGGGCGGTTTATCGAACGCGTTGCCCGAGCTGCTGCACGATTCCGGACGCGGCGGCTATTTCAACATACGTGATATTCCCTCGGAAGAGCCAGGCATGTCGCCGATGCAGATTTGGAGTAACGAGGCGCAAGAACGTTATGTACTTGCGATAAGGCCCGAATCGCTGGAGTCGTTCCAGGCAATTTGCGCGCGGGAACGATGCCCATTCGCCGTGGTGGGTACTGCAACGGCACGGAGCAGCTTATCGTGACTGATCCGGCTTTCGGCAACCGGCCGGTAGATATGGATCTCTCCGTACTGCTGGGTAAACCGCCAAAAATGACCCGGGAAGCAACGCATATCAAAAAAACGCTGGCGCCGTTTGATGTGGCGGGACTGGATCTCCGGGAATCGGCATACCGGGTGCTTCGGCTGCCGGCGGTGGCGGACAAGACTTTCCTCATCAGCATCGGCGACCGCAGCGTGGGCGGAATGACTGCGCGCGACCAGATGGTGGGGCCATGGCAGGTTCCCGTAGCGGATGTGGCGGTGACGTTGATGGGTTACCGCACCTGTCTGGGCGAAGCATTCGCGGTGGGCGAGCGTACGCCAGTGGCGCTGATTGATCCCGCCGCTTCAGCCCGCATGGCGATAGGCGAAGCCATCACCAATATGGCGGCAGCGCTGATTGAACATATCGGAGAGATCAAGCTTTCCGCCAACTGGATGGCCGCTGCGGGGCATCCTGGCGAAGATGCAGCCCTGTTCGACGCGGTGCGGGCGGTAGGGATGGAATTGTGTCCCCTGTTGGGAATCAGCATTCCGGTGGGCAAAGACTCGATGTCGATGAAGACGGTGTGGGAAGCGGAAGCCGGCCTCGGGGACGCGAAAGTCAAAAAAGAGGTGATTGCGCCCTTGTCGCTGATCGTTTCCGCATTTTCGAGAGTAGCGGATGCGCGCAAAACGCTCACGCCGCAATTACGCATGGATTGCGGCGAGACCGAACTGATCCTGATCGATCTCGGTGCGGGCAGAAACCGCCTGGGCGGTTCGGCGCTGGCCCAGGTTTATAAGCAGGTGGGCAATGATGCGCCGGACATGGCTGGAGTGGAGGGTGCGGAGCGACTCAAAGGGTTTCTTCGCCGCCATACAACGCCTGAATCGTGAAAACAGGATAATTGCCTATCACGACCGCTCGGATGGTGGGCTGTTTGTCACATTGTGCGAGATGGCTTTCGCCGGGCGTGTTGGCATAACCATCAATCTGGATCAGTTGTGTTTCGATGCGGCGGCAAGCGACATCGATGGCAGCGAATTGAAGCCGGAAGCGCTGGGTGGAAGATTCCTGGAGCGCATCATGTCGGCGCTGTTCAACGAGGAATTGGGCGCGGTGATCCAGATAGAGACGGCACAGCGCCAGCATGTGCTGGATATTTTATCGGCGGAAGGTTTGCGCGACCTGAGCTTTATTATCGGCAGCGTCAATGACGGGGATGAAATCCGGTTTCTGCGCAACAACAAGCCGGTATTCTCGGAGAAGCGCGTCGAGTTGCATCGCGCCTGGTCGGAGACGACTTATCGGATGCAGAAGCTACGCGATAACCCCGAGTGCGCTCAACAGGAGTACGATCGCATACTCGATGTCCGTGACCCGGGTCTGCATGCGCGGTTGAGCTTCGATGTAGACAACGACATCACCGCGCCTTACGTTCACGGCGCCAGACCCCGGATTGCGATTTTACGCGAGCAGGGCGTGAACGGCCACGTCGAAATGGCCGCAGCTTTTGATCGTGCCGGGTTTGATGCGACGGACGTACACATGAGCGATATCATTGCGGGGCGCGTTTCACTGGGTGATTACAAGGGCTTCGCCGCCTGCGGCGGCTTTTCGTATGGCGACGTGCTCGGGGCAGGGGAAGGATGGTCCAGCTCCATCCTGTTCAACGCGCGTGCCCGCGATGAGTTTGAAACTTTTTTCTCGCAGGATGACACCTTTGCGCTGGGCGTATGTAATGGCTGCCAAATGATGAGCAATCTGCACGAAATCATTCCGGGGGCCGAGCATTGGCCAAGGTTCGTGAGAAATAAATCCGAGCAATTCGAAGCGCGTCTTGTCATGGTGGAGGTCCAGCAAAGTCCTTCGCTGTTTTTCGACGGCATGGCGGGAAGCCGGATGCCTGTTGCCGTTGCGCACGGTGAAGGTTATGCTGAATTCACCGATAAGAACGAAATCTCGTTAATCTCGCCGCTGGTTACGTTGCGTTTCGTGGATAATCGCGGAATACCCACCGAGATTTATCCGCTTAATCCCAGCGGATCTTCTCAGAGGTATTACCGGCGTGACGACAGCAGACGGGCGTTTCAGCATACTGATGCCTCACCCGGAGCGCGGGTTTCGCGCTGTCCAGCATTCATGGCATCCCGGTTGGCGTGAGGATGCGCCATGGATGCGAATGTTCAGGAATGCGCGTAAATGGGTGGGATGAGGCATCAGCATACCGAGCTTGTCACGGCTGGCCGTGCCGGTGCTTGCCGAGTCGGATAATTTGGATATGAAAAGGAGAGTTCGATGAAGGAGTATCCGGCTTGAAAATCTTTCGGAGCGCGTTCCTTGCTCCCTTTTTCGCATACGTTGGTCTCGCATTGATTGCCTCCGGCCTCTCCCTTGATATCGCGTCGGCGCAAACGAAAACCGCTGGCAAGGATAATCTGGACTGTGTGCCGGCCGGGAACTGGATCGTGCCCGGCGACGGGAAAATATCCGGCACCGAAGTCATCAATCGCGCTGCCAGGCGTTCGGTAGTGCTGCTGGGTGAAATGCACGACAACCCCGAGCACCACCGCTGGCAATTGCAGACGCTGGCCGCGCTGCATGCGTTGCGGCCGGACATGGTGATCGGTTTTGAAATGTTTCCGAGGCGCGTACAGAAGGCACTGGACCAATGGGTAGCGGGCGAGCTTACCGAATCGCAGTTTCTTGCTGCCTCGGACTGGAATGCCGTCTGGAGCACGGACGCGAATCTCTACTTGCCATTATTCCGTTTTGCGCGCATGAACCGGATACCGATGCTGGCACTCAATATCGATACGCGTTTGAGAAAATCGGTTTCGGCGCAAGGTTTCGCCGGCGTGCCGGAGAATGAACGCGAAGGCGTGATGGCTCCCGCTGCACCGAGCACGGCTTATCTCGACTATCTGCTGCCGATTTACAGCGAGCACGAGCGCGGCGGCAAGAAGAACGGCGAGGCCAGCCGTGATAATCCGAATTTCCGGCGTTTTGTCGAGAGCCAGCAGCTCTGGGACCGCGCCATGGCTCAAGCGTTAAATTCAGCGGCGGGCCGCGCAGAGCGTCCTCTTGTCATCGGAATCATGGGTTCGGGGCATATCAAATACGGTTATGGCGTTCCCCACCAACTGAAAGACCTGGGGGTGACCGATGTTGGCACGCTGCTCCCCTGGAATAGCGGTACCGCTTGCGGACAGATTGCCGCGGGGCTGGCCGATGCGGTATTCGGTGTTGCATTGCCATCGGTGGCATCGCATGAACGTCCACGGCAGCGCCTTGGTATCCGCTTTGAAATGGCACAGGATGGCGGCGCGCGAGTACTGCAGGTAGAGAAGGGAAGCATTGCCGAGGCGGCGGGTATTCGCGACAGCGACGTGATCAGGGAAGCCGCCGGCGTGCCGGTCAAGCAAATGGATGATATTGTCGAAATAGTCAAACGACAGGCCCCGGGAACGTGGCTGCCGCTCAAATTGAAGCGCGGCGGGGATACAATCGAGATTATCGCCAAGTTTCCGGCGATGCTGAAGGGAGGCGAATGATAAGGCTGATGACAGGGCGGCATATTTTGAATATCCATGGAAGCATCGTCTCGATCGTCTCTTTTCTGTTTTCGATTTTGTCGGCACTTGTTTCAAACAGCGCATCGCCACATCGCCACATCCCCCGAGGCGGCCGATGCCGTTGAGGTCACCTATGAAATTGAGGTTCGAATAGATCCGGTGGCGCACAGTATCGAGGGCCGCAGCGTCATCATGGCGAACTCGTCGGAAGAACTGACTCTCGTGCTGGGCCGTCGTTTTGGCGTGTTGAGTGCGCAGGTCAATGGCACATCGCTGGGGCCGGCCGCGAGTATGGGAAAAGTCCGGGCCTGGCGGGTTTTCAACGAAAAGGGCCTGCCGCGCCGTATCGAGGTTCGCTGGCGCGGCGAATTGACGCCGCTCGATACTTCGCTCGACCATGCTCAGACGCTGGGACGGGACGAGCCGGCCAGTGGCGAGGCCGGAACCTTCCTGCCTGATTCAAGCGGCTGGTATCCGTACATTGCCGGGAAACTCGCCAGTTATCGCGTCAGCATCGAGCTTCCTCCCGGGCAACGGGCGATTGTTCCAGGCCGCCTGGTGGAAGAGTCCGAATCGGCTGACGGATACCGTGCACATTTTGAGTTTCTGGCACCGACCGGCGGTATCGATCTCATGGCCGGCCCCTATAGCGTCGAAACGCGTACGATGCGCGGCGCCGGCGGCAAGCCCATCCAGTTGCGAACCTATTTCCATCCGCAGCTCGCAGACCTTGCACTTGGATATCTCGATTCGGTAAAGGGCTATATCGATCTCTACGAATCCTGGATCGGCGAGTATCCATTTACCGAATTCAGCGTCGTCTCCAGCCCTACGCCGACAGGTTTCGGCATGCCGACGCTCACCTATCTTGGGACGGAGGTGCTGCGGCTTCCATTCATTCGTTACACGTCGCTCGGCCACGAGGTGCTGCATAACTGGTGGGGAAACGGCGTATACACCGACTACGCACACGGCAACTGGTCAGAGGGACTGACCACCTTCATGGCGGATTACGCGTATAAAGAGCGTGAAAATCCCGAAGCCGCGCTGGACATGCGGCGTGGGTGGCTACGCGATTTCGCCGCGCTATCGTCCGGGCAGGACGCGCCGCTCAGCACATTCACCTCGCGTACGCATGGGGCGACCCAGATAGTTGGTTACAACAAATCGGCAATGGTCTTCCTCATGCTGCGCGATATGCTCGGGCGCGAAACTTTCGATCGTGCTCTCCAGGCATTCTGGCGGGAGCAACGCTTCCACATCGCATCATGGATGGATTTGCAGCGTGCGTTCGAGGTAGCATCGGGGAAGGATCTGAGTGTTTTCTTCGACCAGTGGCTCACCCGTGGAGGGGCGCCGGTTATCCGCATTGCGGAAGCGGGACGCGCAAAGCCCGGCTCGGCGGCTGCCGCACATCATCGTGTCAAGGTGACGCTTGAGCAAGCGGAACCCGCATACCGATTAAGCGTACCTGTTGCGGTCCGTACCGCGGGGGGCGAGGAATTTCACACACTTGACCTTGATAAAACGCGTCAGGTATTCACGCTTGACGTTAGCGCCCAACCGCTGCAGGTGACGCTCGATCCGGATTTACGGTTATTCCGGCGCTTGATGCCCGATGAGGCTCCGCCGATCCTGCGGCAGGTGATGGTGGACCGGACAGCCGCTACCATTCTGCTTCCTGAAAGCGGGGATGCGCACAGCACCGCCGGAACGCTGGCGGAAAAACTTCAACACCGCACCCCAATACTGGCTTCGGGCACGGAGACGCCACCAGCGGTGCCGGTGCTGGTGATCGGCCTCGAAGAGCAGGTGGATGCCTGGCTTGCAAGACATCGATTGCCTGCACGGCCTGACATCGTGCGCGGCAAAGGTTCGGCGCAAGCCTGGACGGTGAGCCGTCCCGATGGCGTGACACTCGCGGTGATATCCGCGCGGGACATCGCATCTCTCGCTGCGCTAACGCGGCCGCTACCGCACTATGGTCGCCAGAGCTATGTAATATTCAATGGTTCGAAGGTGATCGGACGCGGCGCATGGCCAACACGCGCGCCGATGGTAAAGCTCGACTAATAGCCGCTAGCGGCACGCTATACGTTGTTTCCGGCTGTGCTGTCCGCTGCGCTGCGGCCGGGATATCTGTGTTGCAAACGCGGATTAGCGATTCACATCCCGTTCCCGCATTCACTCCCGCTCCCTTCCAAATGCGAAGTCCTTCAATTGAGACTGTAATAGAGTCGAGGCAGAAAACAGCCATTGCGATGATGCGACTGGCCACAGAGGCAAGTATTCATCCGTGAGCATGGATGTTTCAGTGAAACTTGACTATTATTTCTTCATACACCTACTACTTATGGAGAGGATATGAACGCCAATTATAAAGGATACAGTATTGTTGCCGGTGCGGACCACGACGATACCACAGGTCTCTGGAACGGCCGTTACAGGATTCTTGATGACAAAGGAATCGTTGTTTATGAAAGCTTTGTCGAACCTCTGTCTGATCAGGACCAGGCGGGTGAAGCTGCTAGCGTGGAAGCGCGCGCATGGATCGATAGGCAATAGCTGAAGCGGCCCGAATTGCTTTGCGCTTTGATAAGTTCTATAAGTCCGGCGGGATCTGCGATAACAAAAAAACCCGCCGAAGCGGGTCTGTTCGTTTGTGCATTCGGGAGTTTTATGATTTACGCCTACGTATGGCCCCGATAGCGAAAAGGCCGAGCCCAACCAGGGCAAGGGTCGCCGGTTCCGGGATCTCGCCAGTTTGGTGAAACGTAGGGTCATACGTCGTGTAATGGCTCAGCTTGCCAATATTGCCTTTGATGCTGTCGCTCCCTCCGGAAAGGAATCCCACTTGCGCGTCGGACCATACCAGTTTTGTCATTTCCCCGGTATTTTTAAAGAAAAAAGTATTCGGTGTATTATCTTTGTCGTTACCTTTACCAGTACCAAATTTCAAAAGAAAATAACCCGGCGTGTCCAAGCCGACATCCAGGTACCATTGACCTGAACCTGCACCATTCTCATAAGCGGTGAACGTCTTCTTCACTTGAAATCTTGTACCAGATTGTCTGTTACCGGCAGAACCTTCATGGCGGCAAGCTCAGTCGCAGTCTCCAGAGTTTTTAGGGCGAGCCTTTCCTAGGTTAATGTCAAGTGTGTAAGGTATGAAATCCGCTTGTGCGGACGGTATCCAGATGGCCGCGCCAACCAGTGTTGCGAGTATCGTGGAAAAGAATTTATTTTTTTTGTTCATTTTATTTTTCTCCTTAACTTCTCAATTGCAGGGTTTGCGTAATATCTCAAGCATGTGCAGAAATGATCCTGACCAAGTGCTAACCGGGGTTTTTTGATTTGTCGTAAAACTTTCACGTCAAGTGCTGTCAGTGGAGACGTCCCACGACCCATCCCCACGCCATGAGCGGCCCGACACCGCGCAACGTCGTCCGGTCCAGCGAGCAGGCCACCGGTTTACTCTGTGGCGGTCCTCGAGCCAAACCCATTGCTTCAGTTGTTATTATTCGCGTAAAAGCAGGAAGATGGAATAGCCCGACAAGTTGAGTGCGATAGCTCTCTAGTGCTATTGACCATGCTTAAGAGCCATAGAACAAGACCCATTGGACCGCTGGAGAAAGGTTTGATGTAGACCGATGGCGAAGCCGAGGCCCAATAGCCAAATAGGCGGTTGGTTAGGCGGGATGATGAATGACCCTTGTCCATAAGCTGCAAGCGGACTGCCGGATTCAGGTTCAACATTTGGCGTCGAATGGGCTTTAGTGGTTTGACGAAACGGACTGAAGGGAAAGCTCCGAATCGGCTTCAGCTATTTGTGCCGGGCCAGTCTTGGAAATGGCCTGCACCCGGTTGTAAACATCCAGCTTCTTGAAAATGCGCCGCAAATGATTTTTAACCGTGTAAATGCTGATCGCCAGGATGGAGGCGATCTCGGCATTCGTTTTGCCCGCCCTGACCCAATCCAGTATTTCGACTTCACGCGAACTCAGCCTGTAACTTTCACTGTTTTGCGACGCATCTGCCGGGGATGGCGCAGCGCTATTCCGGCGAGCCAGGGGCTGGACCCGGCGCAATGCAGTGTCAAGATAAGGCAGCAGGTTCTCCATTGCGCCCAGCGGGGAATCGTTGAGGTTGTCGGTCGAACTGAATATTACATAGAGGCAGTCCTGGCCTCCGCGTTCGTCGCTGATGCCGTGTACGAGCAAAGAGCGCATGTCGTGCAGTGCTTCGCGAAAAGCGCATAGCGGCCCACGGTCTCCAAATCGAAAACCACACGCACCGAGGCTTAATCGGTAGGGCGCCTTGCCCAATTCGACCCAGCAGCTATACAACCCCCGTTGCAAGGCCAAAAGATTTTCCGAATGTAAATGCTCGGTTCTGACTCCGGGCAATACGGAAACAAGGTCGTGTCGAAGAGAGTTCGCGCCAGCATCATTCCAGACCGCGAGCATGATTTCGTGGGGAAGATAATGCTGTATTTCCCCCTGCAGCCACCTCAACAGGTCGGAATGGCTCTGCACAGCTATTCCTTCCCGTATAACCCGGAAGTACCGTTCCAGATGCTCATCGGAGAGCGAGGAAGGAAAAGAGAACGGGGAAGGAATAACCATTTGCGCTGGATCTGCCTAAGTCAGGTAATCGAATGAAATGCCGAGATGAGTAAGCATTCCTTGTTAAGCAAAAATCATTCCAGAAAAAAAACACCTATTGGATCAAATGGATAGCAAATAAATCCGCGCTGACTTCATATACTGTAAGAAATACCGACTAGTGCAGGCGCATGCTCGCCATTGCTTCTCCTTGTGCAGGTGCGGTACAGGTCGGTATTGCTGGACCTGGGCTATTGAGGCGCAACCCCCATGTGGATGGATAGCGGCGCGGGGACAAGAGTTACTGCCTGATGAGCACTCAGACGCGGCATTTCATGACAGCAGGTGATCCTTCTCGTCTTCGAGCGTAAATTTACCCATCGGCTTTAGTGGTCCTGCATTGCAGCCGTTATTGTCCATGCAGCTCAAAATATGAGCGGCGGGGCATGCTCATGCTTCGTTACATACAACATCTGCGATGCAAGAAAACAGATGGCAAAAATTGCAAATACCTAATTTGACGAGGTGGGGGATGATTTCATGAGAATTGGTTTTTTTACCAAGCTGTTCACTGTCATCCTGATGCTGCTTCTCTTTGCAATTGGAATAATGGTTTTTCAGGCGTTGGGTATCCGCGATGACGTCGCCGCCCGCGAGGATCACCGCTATCGCTCTTTGCTGCTTGCTGGAGAGTTGTTTCAAAGCTCTGAAGACCTCACGCGTATGGCCCGCACATACGTAACCACAGGAAATCCGATTTATAAGCATTATTTTTTCGATATTCTCGACATCCGGGAAGGTATCAAGCCGCGCCTGCAAAATTATCCTAACACCTACTGGCATCTTGCGGATGTGGGAAAAAGTTCCGGTGCTGAGCTGGGCAAGCCTGTTTCCTTGTTCGAGATGATGCGTAACGAAGGTCTCGGCAAGCAGGAGACTGCCCTGCTGTGGGAAGCCAAAATAAAGTCCGATAAATTAACCATACTGGAGAAACAGGCATATCGCCGCGGTGGACGAGATACAGCAGGTAGCAAGGATAAGCTCACAAACCACTGGTTACCTGAACGGCAGCTTTTCACTGACCTTTTGTTCGGAGAACGCTACATCGTCGAAAAAGCCGCCGTCATCGCGCCTATCCGGCAATTTACCGATTTGCTTGATACACGAACACAAGCGGAAGTAAAGGATGGCCTCGCTCGCCTGCATCGCCACATTCTGGTAGTAATGACGCTCATCGTTATCGCGATGCTTGCTGTCGCTGCTACGATTTTCTATGCTCGCCGCGCAGTTCTGCTTCCATTGGCCCAACTCCGTAGCGAGGTAATGAATATTGCACAAGGCGATTACGCTGCCCGCTGCCATATTGAAACGCATAATGAACTGGCCGAGCTCGGCGGTGCGTTCAACTCCATGGCTTTGGCAATCGAGCAGGATATTGGCAAGCGAAGAGGAAACCGAGGAATCCATGCGACAGGCTATCGCGATATTTGAGAATAGCAGCGAGGCAATGATAGTGACCGATGCCGAAAATATCATCATCACCGTAAACCCGGCCTTTACCAGGGTGACAGGCTATACGTCAGACGAAATCGTGGGACAGAATCCCGACATTCTGAATGCCGGCCTTCAAGGAGAGTCTTCCCTTTTAGCAATGAAAACCTCCCTCGAGCTAACGGCTATTGGGAGGGAGAAATGGAAGGCCGGCGCAAGAACAAGGATGTCTATATCGAGTGGCGCACGATGAATGCCATCTACAATGACGACGGTTCGGTACACCGATGGGTAACCTTGTTCTCGGACATCACCGCGAAGAAGAAATCGGAAGAACTGATCTGGCAGCAAGCCAACTTCGATCCCCTGACGAGTCTGCCCAACCGCCATATGTTCCATAATCAGCTGAAGCAGGAAATCAAGAAAGCGGATCGCTTTGGATCATCGATAGCTTTGATTCTTCTGGATCTGGACAATTTCAAAGCGGTCAATGACGTCTACGGACATAACGTTGGCGATCTTTTGCTCAAGGAAGCGGCGTGGCGTCTGAGCAGTTGCGTTCGCGGCGTCGATCAGGTAGCGCGACTTGGGGGGATGAATTCACCGTGATCCTGGGTCGCTAAAAAGCCTCATCAGTATCAATCGCGTCATTCGGGACATCCTGCACAGGATGTCCGAACCATTCAAGTTAGGGGATGAGATAGCCTATGTGTCAGCCAGTATCGGCGTGACGTTTTACCCGCATGACGGCGCCGGCGCGGAATCCCTGGTGAGGAACGCCGATCAAGCCATGTATGCGGCCAAGAATAAGGGCCGGAACTGCTTTAGCTACTTCACCCATACACTGCAGGAAGCTGCACAGATCCGCATGCGCCTGGCCGGCGACTTGCGTAGCGCGCTGGCTGGCAACCAGCTTCAACTGCACTATCAGCCCATCGTGGAATTCGAAACCGGGCGAGTCCATAAGGCGGAAGCATTGTTGCGCTGGCACCATCCAAGGCTCGGCCTCGTAAGTCCCGTCGATTTTATTTCCATCGCGGAAGAAACCGGAATGATCATCGATATCGGCGACTGGGTATTCCGGATGGCAGCGCAGCAAGCCAAGGTTTGGCGTGCATCGCACTCTGCTCCATTTCAGATCAGCATCAATACTTCTCCCGTGCAGTTTCGCAAGAATGTCGATCTCCACAAGCCATGGCTTGATTTTTTACAGGAACTGGAGTTGCCCGGGCAAAGTATCGCCATCGAGATTACTGAAGGTTTGCTGATGGACGTCAGCCCCGACGTTACCTCGAAGCTGCGTAGCTTCAGGGAGGCAGGCATCGAGGTTTCCATGGATGATTTTGGAACCGGTTATTCCTCCCTGAGCTACCTCAAGAAATTTGACATCGATCACCTGAAGATAGACCAATCCTTTGTACAAAGCCTCGCTCCGGATTCCGATGACCTGGCACTATGCGAGGCCATCATCGTGATGGCACATAAGCTGGGGATAAAAGTGATCGCTGAAGGCATAGAGACGTCAGAACAGCGAGACCTTCTGGCTCTCGCCGGGTGCGATTACGGGCAAGGCAATCTGTTCTCCGAACCGCTGCCGGCAGATAGATTCGAGAAATTTATGAATGCAGCCCAAAGTGAGGCAAATCGATCGGCGTAGATCATAAAGCCGTACATCAAAAATTCGACCTCCCTATCGTCAATACGGACGCGACTGATCCATCGTGAAATCCCTCGCTAATACAATTTCTGTATTAGCCGGAGCGAGCCCTATACTCCTCTGATGCTCACCCCTGGTTCTGGCCGGTTTCAAGCGCGGGTTGTATTCGTGCATTCGTGCGGAAACGAACGGAATAACTCAGGGGCGAGCGTACGCTTTCGATACAGCAATCTTGCTGAATTATTGTGAGGCATATCATGAAATCTATTTCCTTCTTGAAAGATACTGCTACATTCGTTGTGCTCGCCGGCATGATGCTGGGGCTCGCCGGCGTTGTTTCTGCTCAAGTTGGCGGGGCTGGCGGAGGTGGTGTAGGCGGCGCAGGTATCGGAGGCGGTGCAGGTATCGGAGGCGGCGCAGGTATCGGAGGCGGCGCAGGTGACGCAGGCAGCGTAGGTGTCCCGGGTGCGGCTGACGAAGGTGGCCATCGGTATCCCAGGCGGCGTGGGTGACGCAGGCAGCGCGGTGGCGCAGGTGGCATGGTTAGCCCGAAGGCGGTTGATTCGATGACTGGACAACACGGTCCCATGGGAGGACGCCCCCCCTACGCATCGGGCAGCGCCGTTTCGGGGGAGGCGCCGCCAAGTCCCGCGACCTCCCCGACAAGTGGGTCGGAGCGGCAAGGTTACGGCTTTACCGGGGTAGCGCCGGGCGGAGGATCAACTGCTCCGGGAGCCACTTCAGGAACGGGGGAATAGTAAGTTCCTCATGAGCTGAAAAGCGTCGAAGATGAGTCACGATATGGCGCGGAGCCGGAGAAATAACGGCGCCTTCCAGTCGCGGTTATCTTCATCGGAGTGGTATCAAGGGGCTAACCGGACGGGCTATAATTACGCGGCGCCTGGTTTATCCTCTCCTCTACGATCCTGGTTGGGGGGTGCGATGCGTCGGCTGTGAGGTTATCCAGCAGCCTGCCGGGCTTAAAAGGAAATCGCTGTAAAAGCGCAAAATGTCTAGGCTGTTCATATTTCGCCGCTTTTTCGACCAATAGAATAACTATTGGCCTTCAAAATCTGCAAAATCCGCCTTCACCCAGTCACTTTTTCGCTGCGATTCTTTAAGCTCGACACGCTGCCAGCGGGGGCGGAACAATCGATGGGTGCGCAATCATCACAACGGATTGTAGTGCATTTCGATACGGCTCATCCATGTCTGTATATCGTTGACGTGTCATATGATGACGCGGGAAATATGGCTAGTCGCCGCACTCCGGATTATGGGTTCGAGTCGAGCACCCGACGCCGCTGGCTGCGAACGCTCGTTGCCGGCGCCGCAATGATCGCGTTGGATGCGGCAGGCGCAACCAAGCGGCGTGATGGATTCACTGTCCTCACATTTGGGGATTCCATCCTGGACTGCGCCCGATACAATGAATATGGCGTACATCCAGGACAGCTGATCCTGCGCAATGACGACCATCTGTTTCCCGACTTCCGCGGTAACGACCTTTTGTCGTTCGCGTTTGCACAGCTCGACCACCGGGCGTGGGACGGCAGCCGGGTGGAGGATCTTCCGCGGCAAGCGCTAGGACTCAGGTTGCCGGGCCGGGGGTGGCGTTGGTGAGATCGGTGGCAACGATCTTCTTGCGGGGCTTGCCGCAGACCGGGGAAATGGCATGCTGCGCTTCAGCAGCGTCTGGATATGTTTCTGCACGCGCTCCCTATGCGGCCAGTCCTGCTCGGCACGGTCTACGATCCGACTTTCGGCGACGATTCCCGCAACTTTTTAGGTGTCGATGCGCGCATTGCACGTGCGAATTTTAATCGGGTAAACGCGATCATTGCCGAGCTCGCCGTGCGCTATGGGCAACTCATCGATTTGTACCGGCATTTTCTAGGCGGCGATCCCTCATGGTTTACGTACACGATCGAGCCGAGCCTGCGGGGTGCATCGGAAATCCGCTGCCGCATTCCTGCCAGCGGTATTGAAGGCCCAAAAATGCCAGATGTAGGGGCGTGGCTAGATTCATGGATTGTTGATCTCTTATTCGCACCAGCCTCACGGTCCATGTCTCGAGAACCACTCGATCCACTTTCTGCCCGATAAACAATTTGCTTGTATTACATCCGGCATCCATCGATCCTGAAGCCATCCAGGCATGTTCAGATGGAAGAGTCGATGGAAAAATCGTTTTTCACCTGATCCGTTATTTATTCCAGGCTATCGCCAAGCCAACCGGCGGTTTTCCGATTTCCCGGCGTAAGGGCGGGTTTTTTGTTAAAATACGCTTTAATTTCTTAATTTAGTGGAGTATTTAATGGCTGTCGAGAGAACTTTGTCTATCATCAAACCTGATGCGGTTGCTAAAAACGTGATCGGCGAAATCTATTCCCGCTTTGAAAGCAAGGGATTGAAAATAATCGCGGCGCGCATGCTACACCTGTCGCAGGCCGATGCGGAAGGTTTTTACGCGGTGCATCGCAGCCGCCCATTTTTCAACGATCTGGTGAAGTTCATGATTTCCGGGCCGGTGATGGTGCAGGTGCTCGAGGGCGAAGGTGCAATCGGAAAAAATCGGGAACTGATGGGCGCGACGGATCCGAAAAAGGCCGAAAATGGTACTATCCGTGCGGATTTCGCCGATAGTATCGACGCCAATGCCGTGCATGGCTCCGACGCGCCGGAAACTGCGGCAGACTGAAATTTCCTATTTTTTTCCGCAACTCAACATTTATTCTCGCTAGGAAAGCTGCAGCTCGGCTATGAGCGTTAATCTTCTCGATTTCGATGCGAAAGGGCTTGCCGGCTTTTTTACGGAAATTGGCGAGAAGCCGTTTCGTGCCAGGCAGTTGCTGCGCTGGATACACCGATTGGCCAGGCGGATTTTGATGGCATGAGCGACCTGGCGAAAGAATTGCGCGATAAGCTTGCTGCAACCGCCGTGATCGAATCCCCGCATGTTATCAGCGATCATGCCGCAGCCGATGGTACCCGCAAATGGCTGCTGTCGGTGGGCGCAGGTAATGGAATCGAGACAGTTTACATACCTGAAACCAACCGTGGGACGCTGTGCATTTCCAGTCAGGTTGGTTGTGCGCTGGCGTGTACTTTTTGCTCTACCGGCAGGCAAGGATTCAACCGGAATTTGACGGTAGCGGAAATTATCGGCCAGTTGTGGTGGGCAAATAAAGCGCTGGCGGAAGAGTTCGGCGGCGAGCGGGTCCGCGATCGGGCCGTCACTAATGTAGTAATGATGGGGATGGGCGAGCCCCTGGCCAATTTTGAAAATGTCGTGACCGCGCTCGACCTGATGCTGGACGATAACGCCTATGGACTTTCGCGGCGGCGTGTGACTGTAAGACTTCAGGCTTGATTCCGGCCATGGACCGGTTGCGGGAGCGTTGCCCGGTGGCGCTGGCGGTATCCTTGCATGCGCCCAACGATGCGCTGCGCGACCAGTTGGTGCCGATCAACAAGAAGTATCCCATCAAGGAATTGCTGGCGGCATGCGAGCGCTATCTTCAATCCGCGCCACGAGATTTCGTTACTTTTGAATATGTCATGCTGGATGGGGTCAACGATAGTGTGGCTCATGCGCGTGAATTGGTGCAGTTGGTACAGGCACACGCCTTGCAAGTTCAACCTGATTCCGTTCAATCCGTTTCCGATTCCGGTTACAAGCGCTCATCGCCGCGAAACGGTATCCTCATTTCGGGATGTGTTGATGCAGGCCGGGCTGGTAACCACGGTACGCAAGACGCGCGGCGACGATATTGCCGCTGCCTGCGGTCAGCTGGCGGGAAAAGTCCATGATAAGACCCGGCGGGCAAGCCGCGGCATGATGGAAGCGGCAAGATGACACAGACTCGACGGATTTCTTCACAGTCGCATCATTGCGTACTGCAGTCGTAGAACGATTTCCGGAATAAGCAGGCAAGGTTGGCACAATGACGGATTCGAGTAATGGACGCTCCTGATAGTAACGATACCAGCCGCGTAGCGCGGAGCGAAAAGCCAGCCCGGACGAAACGGGCTGGGCCAGTTATTGCGGGCGGCACGGCTGGATCGTGGTATGAGTATCGAGGACGTGGCGCGGCAGTTGCGGTTGGCGGTGCGGCAGGTTACGGCGCTCGAGGAGGATGACTACGACAAGCTCGCGGGCGGAACATTTTCTGCGCGGATTCGTACGCAATTACGCCAAGCTGTTGCAGATGGATGCGGCACCGTTATTGCAACTACTGGAACAGTCGCTTCCGCCGCCGCCTCCTCAAACTATTACCTACCAGATCGAAGGAGTTCCGTTTCCTTCTAAGCAGAAATCGGGAAGGCGCAACCTGATTATCGCGGGAGTGATCATTCTGGCGTTGTTGCTGCTGATTTATGAGATTTATCGTGGTAACGAGGCTAATATCGCTAATATCGGCAAGCAGCCCGAACGTGGTAGTGAAACCGGAGCTGGAGCTGAAGGAAGCAACCGAAGCCGCCGCACCTTCAACCCCTGACAGATCCAGCAGCCGGTGACGCGTGTCGCCTGCCGAGGAAGCCGCGGAGACGAGAAAGAAAGTACTGCGCAGCTTCCTGCTCCCGCCCTGCTCCTGCTCCCGTTTTGTCTCCGCCGCCGGCGCGGCAAGCTCGCTCCGGCGGCCGTTGTGCCTGAACCGGCGAACGCAGTTGCCCCAAGGTCGGCGAGCCAATCGGCGAGTACGACCGTTGCCCCTCCAGGCGCGAATGGCGGAGCGAACGGTATTCGACTTGATATTTGCAGGGGAATCATGGACCGAAGTCAAGGATGGCAGAGGCAGATTGCTTCTTTCGCGAATTAATCCTCCGGGGCACCGAGCAAGTTCTGCACGGTAAGCCGCCATTCTCCCTCGACGATCGGGAACGCGGCTGAGGTCAAGCTGGTCTACAATAGCAAGCCGGTTGATCTGGCGCCTTATACCAATGCCTATGGTGGAACGGCGCGGCTGTCGCTCGAATAGAATTTCAACATTTAACAAGATTCTCATACTTATCATGACTATGTCTCAAAATGCTTTTCCCCCACGTCGAAACAGTGTAGGCGTTCGCGTAGGATAAGATCACGGATTGGCGGCGGCGCGCCCGGTCGTGGTGCAATCCATGACCAATACCGATACCGAAAATGAAGTTGCCACCGCGGTACAAGTGGCGCAACTCGCGCGCGCCGGGTCCGAACTGGTGCGTATTACCGTCAATACCGCCGGCCGCCGCGAAAGCGGTGCCGGCTATCCGGGCGCGCCTCGATGACATGGGTTGCCATGTGCCGCTGATAGGCGACTTCCATTTCAACGGCCATAAGCTGGTGACCGACTACCCCGGTTGTGCGAAGGCGCTGGCAAAATACCGTATCAATCCCGGTAATGTCGGGCATGGAAAGAAGCGCGACGAGCAATTCTCCATTCTGATCGAAACGGCCTGCAAATATGACAAGCCGGTGCGTATCGGCGTCAACTGGGGCAGCCTGGACCCGGAGTTGCTGGCGCGCATGATGGATGAGAACGCCGCTCCCCCGATCCCAAGGATGCGTCGCTCGTGATGCATGAGGCGTTGATTACCTCTGCGCTGGAAAGCGCAGCCAGGGCGGAAGAGATTGGTCTTGGGCCGCGACAGGATCATATTGTCCTGCAAGATGAGCGGCGTGCGGGACCTGATCACCGTTTACCGTGACCTCGCAGCACGATGCGACTATGCACTGCATCTGGGATTGACCGAAGCAGGCATGGGTTCAAAGGGAATCGTTGCTTCCACCGCCGCGCTATCCGTACTGCTTCTGCAAGGCATAGGCGACACCATACGCATATCGCTTACCCCTGAGCCGGGCGGCGACCGCTCACGTGAAGTGATCGTTGCCCAGGAAATCCTGCAGACCACGGGGTTGCGCGCATTTGTGCCGCTGGTGGCGGCATGCCCCGGTTGCGGCCGCACCACCAGCACCTATTTCCAGGAGCTGGCGGAAAGTATCCAGGGCTACGTGCGCAGCCAGATGCTGGTATGGCGCGAAGAATATGATGGCGTGGAAAACATGACGCTGGCTGTGATGGGATGCGTGGTCAACGGCCCCGGCGAAAGCAAGCATGCCAATATCGGCATCAGCCTGCCAGGTTCGGGAGAACGGCCGGTGGCGCCGGTTTATGTGGATGGGCAGAAGTCTGTGACCTTGAAAGGCGATAATATCGCGGGAGAATTTCGCCAGATCGTCGATGAATATGTGCAGATGAAATATCCGAAGAAATCGGTCGATGTCCAGTAGAACGATGCAGGCCATTCGCGGGATGAATGACATCCTGCCTGATCAGATATACCTGTGGGAATTCTTCGAGCAAGTTGTGCATGACTGTATGGCGGCTTTTGGTTACCGGAACATCCGCATGCCAATTGTCGAGCAGACCGACTTGTTTGTGCGGTCCATCGGCGCGGTAACAGATATCGTCGAGAAAGAGATGTATTCTTTTTCGGATCATCTCAACGGCGACAGTCTGACACTGCGCCCTGAAGGAACCGCTTCCTGTGTGCGTGCGGTGCTGGAACATAATCTGCTCTATGCGGGCCCGCAAAGACTGTATTATTCGGGTGCGATGTTTCGCCATGAGCGTCCTCAAAAAGGCCGTTACCGGCAATTCCATCAGGTCGGTGCCGAAGCGCTGGGTTATGCCGGTCCGGATATCGATGCCGAGCTCATCATCATGTGTGCGGAATTATGGAAAAGATTGGGTGTTTCCGATCTGCGCCTGGAAATCGGCACGCTTGGCAGCACCGAGTCGCGCGCCGTGCACCGGTCCCGATTGATTGGATACCTGGAGCGGCATCTGGGCAAGCTCGATGACGATGCCCGCAGGCGGTTGCACAGCAATCCGTTACGGATACTCGACAGCAAGAATGCCGAAATGAGAGAGGTTATCGACGGCGCTCCGCGATTACTGGATGACCTGGACGAGGATTCGCTGACGCATTTTGAGGGTTTACAGCGACTGCTGCGCGATCAGGGAGATCGACTTCGAGATCAATCCGAGGCTGGTAAGGGGCCTGGATTATTACAACCGCACCGTGTTCGAGTGGATCACCGGCAAGCTCGGCGCACAAGGTACAGTATGTGCCGGCGGCCGCTATGACGGATTGGTGGAACAGATTGGCGGAAGGGCTGCTTCGGCGGCACCGGCATGTGGTTTCGCACTGGGAGTGGAGCGTGTGCTGGCGCTGATATCGATGGAAATGCCGGCGACATACCGCATTCCGTACCGGATGCTTATGTAATACATCGTGGCGAAATTGCAGATGGCTTTGCCTGGAAAACTGTAAGGTACTTACGGGACAGAGGGCTCAAGGCAATTTTGCATTGTGGAGAGGGCAGCTTCAAAGTCCAGATGAGAAAAGCGGACGCCAGCGGAGCGCGTTTTGCCGTCATCATTGGCGACGAGGAAGCACAAGCCGGCGAAATAAGCATCAAGCCTTTGCGCGAAGCGGCTGAGCAAGTGAGGGTCGGGCTCGCGGAAGCAGCGGACCTGCTCAAAGGAAATTGATAAAAAACAGGAATCAAGAAAGCAAATTATTAATTCGGGAAGCTAAATGGCAACATATGATCCGGAAGAACAAGAGAACATAGACGAGCTGAAGACGTGGTGGAGCGTATATGGCACGCAGGTAATCGTGGTCATAGCCGTTTTTATCGCGAGCATAGCGGGCGTGCAGGCGTGGAATTACTACCAGCAGCAACAGACTGACCAGGCCGTGGAATTGTACGATTCGTTGCTACAGGTTCAGGGGGAGCGGGGATGCCAAGAAAATCAGCGATGCGGCTGGTCTGGTAATGGCGGGGTTTGCCAGTAGCGGCTATGCATCGCGTGCAGCGCTGATCTCCGCACAGGCCAGCCTGGACGCCGGCGATTTGCAAAATGCAAAAAGCCGCCTGCAGTGGGTGCTGGATAATTCGAAGGAAGAGGAATTGAAAGACCTGGTGCGACTGCGGTTGGCAGGCATCTTGCTGGATGAGAAAAAATACGATGACGGCCTGCGCCTGCTGGAAGCCGGGCATGGTGAATCTTTTGATGGACTCTATGCCGATCTTAAAGGCGATCTGCTCGCCAGCGCAGGCAA
>CAWKMH010000015.1:0-70435 GCA_963850515.1 uncultured beta proteobacterium | reverse complement strand
GACCTGCTCAGGCGACTTGCCGCAAATGCCTCGCTATGAATTCAAACTTCCCGGGATGGCTCTTAACCACTTCTGGATAAATTCGCGACAGCGGTTGTACGCGCGAGCCGCGGCGACCGTCTTCGGAACAGCCTCGCCCGTACAATCCGCCTCGCCTGATGATCCGCATCATGCGCTCGGAAAGGCTGATCCCCGATGGATGCCAAATCCAAAATTGAGTGGACCGACTTGACGCTTAATCCGGGGCTCGGCTGCACCATATCTCGCGCGTGCAAGGGGCGCACCCTCGGCATGCGACTTTTGCTATGCGGATGCGAAGCGAAGTGGTCAGGTCGAGTGGGCAACCATCCCCGCCGCCGCACTACCGAAGCGTACTGGCGCAATCCCTTGGCTTGGAATTGCACTTTGTCGGTAATTGACTTCGAACTATGCGCTATGAACCTTCGAAAAAAGATCATTTTTCACCGTCGACATAATAATATCTCTGATGAGTTCGCCTATCCGCAAATTCCGAAACTCTGCTTCTAAAACCAGATGCTGAGCATGGCCGGAGTGAGCGCGATCTCAGTTTTACGTTCCACCCCCTTGTACTCCATTCTGATCGTGAACTGCGCCAATGCCGTCGTAAGCGCTTCCGCTCGCTCTTGAGATGGCGTATCGCCTACGACATATTTCGACATTGAAGTGTCAGCCTTTTCCACTGGCAACGGCGCCTCACGCTCGCAATCAACAGTGCCGGTACCAGCTCGAGAGGCAATTTTGATGGGCGCAGCAGCCTTACTCCGTTGTTCATCATCCGTCGCCGCAGACTGATTCCGAGCTTAGAGCAGGTGACTGCGAGAGAGCCCAACGTGACGCTTACGAGTTCCGCGATCTCCTCTCGGCTCTTTCCACGCTCAACGAGATTGTTGATCTGCTGAATTCGTTCCGGCGTAAACTGGTCGGTCTTCCCCGTAATGAGGGACCGCTGAATGTTCCCACCGTTTCTACGATCGAACCGTGTCCATGCATTGCCGTCGCCCTTCCGTACGTTAGCTGCGGCGCAACATGGAGAGCACGACATTGCTGCGTGCCGTACGTGGCATTAACGTTTGGCAATGAGGGAAGACACGGCGAGATTTCCAGCGTATCTCCGTGTCTCGAAACGCAATTGAAACCAGAATAGCGTTCGATGAAACCGTATTTCGTGCAGGCCACAGCGCACAGAGTGAACAAACGTCAAGGTATTTATTGTCGCGAGCGCGTCTAGGTGTTCAGTCCCGAAATCCGAACGGTGGCCTGCTCGACACCAAGCAGCATTGGGGCACGCGCGAGCCGCGGCGACCGTCTTCGGAACAGCCTCGCCCCACGCGGCCGCCGGTAGAGCATAGCGCGTCGGCTGCGCTGCCTCCCAGGCCAGATAATCGGGGTAAGGCGAGTCTCCGTGTGCTCTGGCCGCTTTCCTTGATGCAGAAATTGGCAAGACCTCAATGGGCGCGAGCCGAGGAGAAATGGAGGCGACGTTCTGGGTCAGTGAGGGCCGCTGTAACGGGATCGCTCTCTGAAGAAGGAGGCGACGACACTTTAGTCCGATGGCCATGGCTGCTCGCAATCGGGCAGGGACTTCAGTCCGAATACGCTGTATTAAAAAAACAACCCCTCCCGAAACGTCTTGCGGGACTGCTGAGCGGAAGGCGCTACTGCCTCCGCAACCCCCGCGAAAGGTGGGAAGTGCCACCTGGTTCAAAGAATCGCACATGACCCCGGCCACCGCCTCTTCGACCTCCGCACGCCCGTCCGGCGTCCCGCACACTTTGCACAGTCTTTCGCTTATCTAGACACATGCTCTTGACAACTGCCAAGGGTAGGCCACAGGACCGCCCGCATGTTCTGTTGGTCGGGAACAATCCGCACGACCTGAGGGCGACGAAGGAAGCCTTCCAGGATGCTGACGCGTCCGTCATTTTGGACGTGGTTCCGGACGGCCAGCAGGCGGTGGCCTTTCTCAGGCGGCAGGGAGCTCACGTCAGTGCTGTTCGCCCTGCGCTCATCGTGCTCGACCTTAGCCTTCCCAGAATGGACGGCCCCGAAGTACTTAACTTCATCAAGACGGATGCGAGCTTGAGAACATGCCCAACGATCCTCCTGAGCATGTCAGATGAGAAGTCCGACATTCAGAAAAGCTACGAACTTCGGGCGAACTCGTACTTCGCAGCTCGGTCTCATACCGGGCGCGCACCGAGTCCATGCCGACCGCGCCGTCGCCACCGAACGGAACGTCGCGCATCAGGTAGAAGCGCAACGCGTCGGTGCTGTACTCGTTCCATCACCTCGAACGGGTCGAGGACGTTGCCCAGCGACTTGCTCATCTTGCTCGTCCGTCCCGTCAGCAGGAAGCCGTGCACGAACACGTGCTTGGGCACCGGGAAGTCCCCGGCCATCAGCATCGCCGGCCAGAACACGGTGTGGAACTTCAGGATGTCCTTGCCGATCATGTGGAGGTGGGCCGGCCAGAAGCGCTCGGTGAGGTCCTCGCCCGGGGCTGACATAGGTAGAGCGCCGTGAAGGAGTACAACAGCGCGTCGAACCAGACGTAAAACACATGGTCGAGGTCCCACGGCACCTGCACGCCCCACTTCAACGCGAGCGACTGAGCGAGACGTCCTGCGAGCCCGGAGATCGATGAACGAACGCGCCTCGTTGTAGCGAGTGCGAGGGCATCACGAAGTCGCGCTGCTGCTTGTACAGCGTCTCGAAGCTCCGTCCTGGAACGCCGACAGCTTGAAGAACCAGTTCTCCTCCTGGTGGCGCGTCGAGCACGATCTCGCGGGACTGAACTGGGAAGCAGCCTGGCATTATGACACGGCCCGACGTCTGGCATCGTTGCGCGATCAGGGGTGCTTATCCTGGGCAGTGGGAATATCGTACATAATTTGCACGCGTATGCATGGGGAAAGCACAATGTAGAACCATACGATTGGGCTGTCCGGTTTGAGATGTCATACGTGAGGCGTTAAGCTCAGGCGATGTCGATTCGCTCATAGCGTATGAAGAACTTGGGCAGGACGCATTGTTATCGATTTCCACCCCGGAGCATTATCTTCCTTTCTATGCGCCTTACAACGCCGGAAAGATGAGAAATCAGTTTTCCGGTGGAAGGATTCGATGGCGATTCAATTTCAATGTTGGCCGTAAAGATCGGCTGATGTTTCCGGGTTGGATCATGATATGACAATACCATGGGCGCCCAGGTTTTCAAAGGCGGCCGTAATGGATGCCGCTGTCTTTTCCTGTCGGGGCACGCGCTCTGCGTATCGCGTCTTCATACTCCGCAAATCCCATGAGTGCATGGGATTTCGTTGTTCTTTGCATAGCCTTCAGCAGCGCATGCGCCCCAAGCTGCGCGGATTCATCGCCAATTCAATTCCCCTTCCACTGAGCGGATCTGGCGCATAAGCAGCATCACCGACAGCGATCCAGCCTTCTCCCGACATCCTGTCGAATACCTGGGCGCCAGCCATACGGCCGGATATTTGTATATTTCCTGAAGCGGTCGACAATAGAGGTGCGAGCAGCCGAGTGTTGCAAAGCTCACGGACAAAAAATTCCTTCAGGGAGGCAGGCCTTTTTTTAACCTCATCGCGATCAGTACAAAAACCGGCGAAGTAACTGCCGTCGCCGGCGGGCAATGCGTACCACCAGCCGTTGTCCGTGCCCTCGACATAAAGCGTATTTCCGTGTGATTGGACTGACCCGCTACCCGGCATTCGTAAAAATGTCATCAAGGCAATTCCTGATGGTTCGGCTACGGGTGATCTATCGACAAACTGTGCGGCCACGCGGCCAGTAGCAAGGATCAGAAAACTTGCGGATGCATGACTTTCGGCCTCATCAGCGGTGGTTCCGGCCGAGCGCATCAGGAGATGCCACTGATCTCTGCTGCGCTCAATACGCATAACTTTGGCATCGTCAATGATGGATACACCCGCCGTGCAAGCCAGATGACGCAGTGCCCGGTCGAAAAGCGGGCGCGCTACCGCGACACCGGCACCCCATGGGTTAAACATTGCGTTAAATGTAATGGGCTCGGGCGTACCCCATAATGATATCGTCTCATGGACTTCTACCCCGAGCGACGCCTTCTGGAAAAAATCGGGGCTGTAGCGTTCAATAAGGTGACGCGCGTGGCCAGACACGAGTTCGATGCCGCCAGCGGCATAACCGCCCCAATGTATAAGACTCACGCGCGCGCCGCCACGCGCGAGCATGAGCGCGCATATCGCACCAGCCGGTCCGCCGCCGACGACAACGATATCTATACTTTGGCTACGCCCGGGCATGCGCTGCAACGCTGGCTGCCACACTTGAAAACCCAGGTTCAACGACTCAACCTGTTATCCACGAAAGGAGCTGTAGCTGTATCGAAAATCATTATTAGATACATAGTGGAAAGCCGATTTAATGTCTACATCGAGAACAAGGATTTGCCCTGACGCACCAATTGCGCAAGCGTATACTCATTCTGTACTAACGTGATTTTATATGGAAGAATTCATTAGAGAAGAAGGTTTCCAGGAGACAGGATATGTTTCCCCTTCGGTGAAGATCGTACCGGGCCGCAGCAGAATACCGCGTCAAATTTCAACCTGCCATTATGAAAGAGGATATCGACCATGAGTCCGGATAAGAGAACGCAAAATCATCGCGTCATGTTGAGCCGCCGCATGATATTGAAAGCATCGGCTGCAATATTCGCCACAGGCATATTGCCATCGGCTACTGCGGTTTTTGCGCAACCGGCTCTGAACCGGACACAAGATCAGATCCTGGGTCCCTTTTATCCCATCATGAGCAAGCCCGATCGCAGCGGAGACCTGACTCGGGTACCCGGCGGGTCGAGACGCGCAAAGGGACAGCTTCTTATGGTTACCGGGCGCGTGCGGAATCCTGCAGGCAACCCAGTGGCAGGCGCGGAGATCGAAATATGGCAGGCCAATGCTTTCGGCCGCTATGCGCATCCCGACGATACGAACCCGGCGCCGCTCGATCCGAACTTCCAGGGTTTCGGCGCGGTAACCACCGGTCCCGATGGCCTCTATCAGTTCAAAACAATCAAACCCATACATTATCCCGCGGGCATCACCGGAATCAGGCCGGCGCATATTCATTTTGACGTCAAGGGCCGCCACGACGTCCTCGTAACGCAGATGTACTTCGAAGGCGATCCATACAATGACAAGGATCCATACCTCCAGAGCACTCCCGATCCCGAAGCGTTGATCGTAAAGCTGCGCTCACCGACAACAGAGGAGCCTGAATTCATGGTCGCGGTATTCGATATTATATTCAGAGGTTAATGTCGCTGACCGATTACGGATACCTGAGCCTCGGCCGGTTATATAGCGAATGGCGAAGGAATCAATGTAAGTCTTACGTATGCATGACCTTGAGAATTCAATTATTATTGCAATCAATAGGACGTGAAATACCTCGGTCATCTTTCGACGCGCGATCCTTTTTATACATACCTTTGTAACGATATTGTTCCTCTGCTGGGCGTCGGCATGACTTCTCCCGACTTCCGTGTATATCAACTACCGGCTTCCAATCACGTCTACCTCTACGAAAACCGCCACAGCCACACCCGTATTATCGGAAAATTTTTTGGTGGCGTCGCCGGCATTGGGCCGGAGGCCGCCTTTCATCGAATGGAACGGGAATTCAGCAATCTGAATTATCTCCGAAGTATCGGCTTTAATGGTTACCCCCATTACGTCGCGCGCCCCCTTGGGCGAAACGCCGATCTGAATAAGGTTTTGGTAGAGGAATTCTGCTATGGCACGTCGCTTGCGGACTTCATCATCAAGGCGATTCGTGAAAACGCTCGAGATATTCTTTTTCAAAAACTTGCTGCACTCGCCTATTTTCTCGCCACGCTGCACAACCGAACTGCGCAGGATAGTAAAGTGGACTTCAATAAAGACGGTGTATATTTTGATCGCATTATGGAACAATTGACCAATGCCCAACGGGTTAAACGGGACGAGGCTTTGGAGTTTTACCGGCTCAAGGACCGGTGGCGGGAGAAAGCCTGTATGTGGGAAGACCAGCAGGTCCTTGTTCACAGCGATGTCACCCCAGCTAATATTCTCTTTGGCGACGGCCCCTGGGTGATCGTTATCGATCTGGAACGGATGAAATCGGCGGACAGGGTTTTTGATCTTGGGAGGGTGGTCGGAGAACTTCAGCATTTCTTCATGCAGAGAACCGGTGATAAATGGCTGGCCGAGCCGTTTATCGGACATTTTTTATGGGAGTATGCCTGTCACTTTCCTGATCGGGACGCCGCTTTCGGCGCTATCACTCGGCGTATCCCTTTTTATTCGGGGCTCACCCTCCTGCGCATTGCCCGTAATGCGTGGATAAGTAAAGAATACAGCCGGCGATTACTGGATGAAGCCAGAAAAACGTTGAGGTAACTTATGACGATAAAAGGCATTTTATTTGATCTTTACGGCACGCTGATCGATATCGAGACCGATGAGTCGATGGAGGAAATCTACCGCGCGATTGCTCACTATCTGACCTACCAGGGCGTATATTTGCACCGCTGGGAAGTAAGGGAGCGCTATTATCAAATCATGAAGCAGCAGAAGGAAGCGCGCGGCGAGGAATATCCTGAAATTGATGTGGAAGCCATATGGAACGAATTACTCATGCAGGAAGGCATCAGGTCAGCGCCCATCCGGGGGCAGGTAGCAAAGGTTATTTCCCATCTTTACCGTGGCGTATCCTGCAGTCGCCTTCAGCTATATCCCGGCGTCAAGCAAGTATTGAATGAATTGCGGATGGGCTACCGCCTGGCGCTCATCTCGGATGCCCAGTCCTGTTTTGCGCTGCCTGAAATCCGTGCCGTCGGGCTGGATGGCTACTTCGAGTCTGTCGTTATCTCCAGCCATTATGGCTTCAGAAAACCCGACTCCCGCCTTTTTCAACGAACGCTCGGCAACATGAACCTCAAGCCGGCGGAAGTGATCTGGGTGGGTAATGACATGTTCCGAGACATCTATGGAGCGAAGTTGCTCGGAATCAAGAATATCTTCATTGATTCCAACCAAGGCGCAAAATCCTATAAGGATGTGGCTCCGGATTACCGCGCCCAGAAATTCTCGGACGTTCTCAAGGGTGTGGCGATGCTGAGACAAGCGAACGCTACTGCTACTATTAGCCTGGATACCTGAACTTCAATCGGTTAACGAAGGGTGCTGAAAGCGTAAAATCGCTGTCACTTGGTATGAAAACACTACAGCTGTGTTCCGCGCCCTCATCGTTTATCTTGAGGTTGGCAAATATTGCCTTATCCGCTGGACGTGCCGACCCGAATTTGCGACGTTCCCGCATTTAATTTATAGCCAACCGGTAAAATCCTCCGGGCTTCGGCGCCTTCGAATTTTGAGACAGCACCCCGGGTGAGGAAAGAATGCCGAACTTCAGGCTGTGCCTGAGGTTTTGAGGAACCAGTCTTTGTCCATTTGACATTCAACAGAAATTCTTCGTTATGCGGTAAGTTTGGCGAAGCCCAGCATGTCAGGCCTTCGCGCTTCTGCATGCAAGTGGACCAGTCCTCCACCGCCTTCGATGCAACAGGATGGCCAACAGCGGACCTCTGCATGAAAAACTCCGCTGCCTGGGATGAATCCACCGTTGAATTCTTCGAGCAATAGCCGCTCTTCCACTGCATGAATCGCTCCTCGTTCAAGACGAGGCCCGATGAGCCTGCCCCGGAGTTCGCACCGGTGCTCGTTCCGCCATCGTCGAGGGTGAAGAGCCCATATGAAAGACCTAACGAGCCATCATCGGCGGATTGACGCGCGCGCTTGACTGCGGTCAATGCTTGCGCGAAATTCAAGGAACATAATTCGGCGTATAGCGACCGGTCTCTCAGCCGAGCATCGATCTTGGGGATATTCGCTATAGAACCCATTCGTAAGAATATTATGACAGGCACTTTCACAGCGGACGCGCTTCCCGGCAAAATGAAGACGATAAACGGAATGGATAAAATGAAGGCAATGACGGCATTTCGGTTTTTCATGATGTTCCTCCGCGGCAGTACGCATAGTATAGCTAAGATGGGCCGTTTGGATAAGACGAAGGACTGTCGACCTCTGATACTATTTGGCGTGCGGCCAAATCAAGAAGGCGATTGATCCCTATACAACATCATGACCCGTATGATTCGATCGCGCTCTTATATGGTGTTTCTTCTCTTGGGGAAGAAATCCATTGAGTAGCAGCGAATTCCCGGAGCGCTCTTTAATACTGCGCTTTGTTAGCCATCACACAGAAAAGCGCTTTACTCTTATGCTCAACTTATCGGCAGGCAGAAGCCCCGCCATTATTCCATGGTTGGCAAGATGATCGGAAGAGCCATACATCATCAACAGGAACGCCCTTCTCTCTGGAGTGGCCTCCGCTTTTTTAATATCCGATGATAAAGTTCCTTTCTTGCTCAACCGTAATATGATGAGTCGGAACCCATGGCTCATCGTTTTGCTTTACGCCGCCTTTTCAACGCTTTGGATTGTCGTTGCGGGCTATTTGATCTCGCTCTCCCATGATGATCCGGTTTTGCGGAGCCATGCCTATCTCGCGAAAGAACTGATTCTTGTCGCGATCAGTAGTGTCATGTTTTTTCTGCTGCTTAAGTGGGGTCGAAACAACGTCATTCCTTCGGGGTTACCCGGACCGGATCCCGGAAACGTCTCGCTAAATCGGTTATTGCTGATATTTTTTTCGATGGCCATGGTCGCACCCCTGGTTAGTATCGGCATCGTCAAGATATATGAGCCACAAATAGAGCGGGATGCATACGCGAATCTCCAAACTATCGTTGACCTTAAAGCAGAACAGATCGAGCTTTGGCTGGCCGAGCGGCACGGGGATGCGGAAGCATTAGCGATGAGTCAGGCGCTCATCGAGCGGATAGTGAATCTGAAGCGCGATACGGATGGGCGCCTGCAACAGCTTATTCGCAGCCGGCTGGACGCGGTTCGGCAGGCCTATAGCTACGAGTCTGTACTGCTGATGGATATAAAAGGACAGCCTCTGCTGGCGTTAGGCGATGCGCATAAACTGCCTGCTATTACCAGGGCATTGCTGCCTGCTGCCTTGCAGACGCGCGAGATACAGAGCAGTGACCTGTTCCTGGACGAACGTGGGGAAGCCCGGCTGGATATCGTGGTGCCTCTGGTTCACGATGGCATGAGCGACGAGGCTGTGGCAGTGGTCGTTTTGCGCGCGGATCTCGAACAATTCCTGGTTCCGCTGGTTGAAAAATGGCCGGGTCGCAGCCCCAGCGCGGAGACACTGCTAGTCCGTAAAGCAGGTGAAAATATCACCTATCTTAATAAATTGCGCCACTCCAGAAGCTCCGGGGGCGCCACGTTGCAACGCCAATCGTTAGCCGCGAGAGAAGACTTGCCTGGCGCCATTGCAGCACGAGAAGGCCAGCGTGGAACGGCGAGTGGAACCGATTATCGCGGGGAGCCGGTCATCGCAGTTTACCGGCCAATTTCCGGCTCTGGCTGGCAGCTGCTCGCAAAAATCGATCATAGTGAAGTACTTGCCCAATTATGGACCCTGGTATTCTGGGTCAGCGTGGTAATTTTAATCGCGATGGCTACGGTAGGCGTAATGCTGCTGCTGCTCTGGCGTCAGCAGCAACGCGCTCATCAACTGGCGTTGATTGTCCGCACCGCCGAGCAAGACCGCCTCCTCAAGTATTTTTACGAATTGCCATTTATCGGTATGGCAATCATCTCTCCCGAAACCAGGCGCTGGCTGCGATTCAACAACCAGTTATGCGAAATGCTCGGTTATTCCCGCGAGGAGCTCGCCGAAAAAAATCTGGTTGAGATGACATATCCGGCGGACATGGAAAAAGACATTGCCGATCTGGAACGTGTCCTGCGGGGAGAGTCGGAAGGCTATGCAACGAACAAACGCTTCATCCGCAAAGATGGTTCGATTGTGATGGCCAACATGGATGTCAAGTGCGTGCACAGAAATAATGGCGAAGTCCATTACGTCGTTACCATGATCCGCGATGTCACCGAGCAGGAGCGGCAAAAGGCTGAAATTCTTGCTGCGCAAAGCCAGTTGCAAGCCACGCTGGATGCCATACCCGATCTGCTATTCGAGCTCGACCTCGACGGCTGCTGCCATGCCTATCATTCCGCACGCACTTACCTGCCTGGCTCTCCGGTTGAAGATCTGCTTGGCAAGAAAATTTCAGATGTCCTTCCGCCGGGCGCGGCAGATATTGTCCTGTCAGCATTGCTGGAGGCCCAGAAAAAAGGGCTGTCATCCGGCAAGCAAGTAGAACTGGAGCTTTCAGGCAGAAAAAGGCAAGTTGTGGTTTGAACTCTCCGTCTCCCGTAAGCAGCTGAGTGCCGAGCTGGAGCCTCGCTTCATTGTTCTCGCGCGAGATATCACCGAACGCAAGGCATCCGAACAGCGCATCATGCAACTTGCTCACTACGATCCTCTCACTGCGCTTCCTAACCGCGCGTTGCTGGCGGATCGGATGAAGGTCGCGATTAAACGCGCCGAACGGCGTTCTGGTCGGCTCGCCGTGCTATTCGTGGATCTCGACCGTTTCAAGCCGATCAACGATTCGCTTGGACACGATATTGGCGATCATTTGCTTAAAGCTGTGGCGGAACGCATGCAAGCTTCGGTTCGTAGCGTTGATACGGTAAGCAGGGTCGGAGGCGACGAATTTGTTGTCCTATTGAGCGAGATCGAAACGACAGAGGATGCGGCACGCGTTGCGGAAAAACTTATTTCTGGATTATCGCAGCCATATCTGATTGAAGAGCATGAGTTGCTGTTGACCGCAAGCATCGGCATTTGCATCTATCCGGACAATGGTAAGGAATCCAATATCCTGTTACGCAATGCAGATGCCTCGATGTACACCGCTAAGGAAGCCGGCCGGAACCGTTATCAATTCTACTCGCCTGACATGACGGTGCGGGCAATCGAACGGCTCAGTCTTGAACACGATCTGCGGGGCGCAGCTGAACGCGGCGAAATATTTTTGGTGTACCAGCCGCAAATCGAGCTTGCGACGGAGCGAATAATCGGCGCGGAGGTGCTGATGCGCTGGCAGCACCCTATGCGCGGGCTCATTTCGCCGATTCGATTCATTCCCGTCGCAGAGGACACCGGCTTGATTCTCGCAATGGGAGAATGGGCGCTGCGCGAATCCTGTCGGCAGGCCCGGATATGGCGCGATCGCGGGTTACTGGATATATGTATCTCGGTCAACGTTTCGGCGGTCCAATTCCGTCAAACCGATTTTGTCAGTTTCCGTTGAGCGCGCGCTCAGGGATGCGGGACTATCGCACGGCAACCTGGAGCTGGAACTCACCGAAAGCGTAGTGATGCAGGGGGTGGAGCCTACCCTGGGGAAATTACGGGAACTGGATGCTCTTGGAGTAAAGGTCGCAATTGATGACTTTGGCACCGGCTACTCGAGCCTCTCATACCTGCGGCAGTTTACGGTCGACAGATTGAAGATCGATCAGTCCTTCGTACGGGACTTGCCGGGCAATGTTGACGCTGAAGCCATCGCGGCGGCGATTGTGGCCATGGGCCTTAGCCTCGGCTTGCGCATTATTGCCGAAGGGGTGGAAACCGAAGCACAGGCGGAATTTCTGCAAAGCGTCTCATGCAAGGAAGGCCAGGGTTACCTGTATGCCTGGCCTATGGCAGCCGACGAGTTTGAAGCATGGGTAGCGGAGTGGCAGAGCCGAACGGACAAGAAGTCGCACGCAGTTTGAATCGAAGAATTGAAGAAGCAAAGGCGCGTCGAAATTGGCCAAAATATCAGTTGAGGGGAGCCTGGGACACTCCGTGAAAATCCTGATTCTTCCCGCGCGTTCGTTTCTGTTTGTTTCCACGTGTATCGCGGCTTGGCCACTCTTGCTTAATTCTTCTCTTCCCGATTCTCGGTCCTCTCCTTTTTGACTGGACTCTGCAGTGTATAACCCTCCTCATTTGCCTTGTAGCCGCCATAAGCGCCTACGCCCGCTGCCGCCAGCAGCCAGCAGCCCGACAGCATGGGCACTGTCAGTAAAAGCGTTACCAGATAAAGTAATGCCCGTGCTTTCATTAGCGATCTCCTGAAGTTAAAAAAATGCTGGTTTTATGATCCCGCTTAAAGCAGCGTATCGCTAAAATCATAGGTGAATGAGTGTTAAAGTCTGTGCGGTTGCAAACGTTTGTCATTGCGTACGCGCAGTATACTCAGAACATAAACGGGTCCTTACTACCCTTTTTATTACCCTTATTACCGCCGCCATCGCGAGCGCGTTCGAAGCGCCGCCGACTTAACCATATGGCTATGATACGTCAAAGACGATTTCATACTTCCAAATGAAATGAGCATTGGAGCATGACGCTCTTACTCAATCATGAATCTTGTCAGTGACAGAGCCATATGCAGAAGCTGTAGCCCCTGCGATTCCATTGAAAAATTCCAAAAGGAGACGGGTTATGAAAGTATCCGAGCTTAAAGACGAACTGCTCGATTACTGGGCGGCGAAAGCAAATGGTGCAACGGAAGTGCACGTAATTGATTCACACTGCGTCATCAATCATGTTCGCTGGCAACCGTCGCTAGACTGGTCGCAAGGTGGGCCTATTATAGAAAGAGAGGGAATAAACCTCAGCCATAGCCTGGAGCCAGGTTCGGAGCACTGTACAGCATATATGAGATCCGGAAGAAACCGGCAAAAGGGACTCACGCCCTTGATCGCCGCTATGCGGTGCTATGTCGATTTCAAGTTCGGCGAGGAAGTTGAAGAGTAATGCCCGATCTGTCACCTCTAAACCTGGGATGGCATTGAAGCAAGGATGGGACGCGACGCGCGGGCATGATGCGATAACATATGGCAAACATAAAACTTAAAGCACACTTGCGCGAAGCATCGCAACCTGCGCGGATTCTGGCCGCCCAAGCATTTTCCCGCGCGGCCGGAGCTCCACTCGTACATGGCAACAGCATCCGCCTCCTCAAGGATGCAAGCGAGAATTACCCTGCATGGCTTGAAGCGATCCGTTCAGCGGAAAAGAACGTTCATTTCGAAAATTATATTATTCGTGACGATAATATTGGCAAGCAGTTTGCCGATGCGCTTATCGCAAAAGCAAAAGAAGGCTCCCGGGTAAGAGTGCTATACGACTGGATGGGCGCCCTGACCGAAACGTCGGGCAGCTACTGGCGGCGCCTCAGCGACGGCGGCGTCGAGGTCCGCTGTTTCAATCCGACCGAGCTTCGACAGCCCGTTGGGCTGGGTGAGCCGGCTTCACCGAAAGTCGCTTTCCGTGGATAATCGTATTGCGTTTGTCAGCGGATTATGTGTTGGGCAGATGTGGGAGGTTATCCCGAACGGGATATTCCACCATGGCGCGATACGGGCATCGCAGTGCGCGGCCCGGTAGTTGCCGATGTGGCACAGTCATTTTCCCGTGCCTGGGCTGAGGTTGGGCCGGAAATCCCTGCAGACGAACTGCCGGACCAGAATTCAATCCCTATAGAAGGTACAGTCGATATGAGGGTGCTGGGTCATGTCGCAGCCACCGCTGGCTTATATCGTCTCGAACAACTGATAGCGGTACTGGCGCAAAAAACCCTCTGGCTTACCGATGCCTACTTCGTTGGCACCACGAGCTATGTGCAAGCGCTGAGAGGCGCGGCGATGGATGGCGTGGATGTCCGTCTGCTGGTGCCGGGATCGAGTGGCGATCTCAAGTTTTTGCGGCCGATATCGCGCGCCGGTTATCGTCCTCTGCTGGAAGCCGGGGTGCGTGTATTTGAATGGAATGGATCAATGTTGCATGCCAAGACTGCCGTTGCGGACGGCCGGTGGGCACGCGTCGGATCAAGCAACCTCAACCTGGCCAGCTGGCTCGGCAATTGGGAATTGGATGTTGCCGTGGAAAACCTGGGGTTCGCACATGAAATGGAGCAGATGTATCTACAGGATCTGGACAACGCCACCGAAATCGTGCTCAGTGAAAAAAACCGTGTCCATCCGGTCGAGGAGCCCGAGCTTCCCCCCAGGTCGCATCGCGCAGCGATGGGTAGCGGCAAGAGCGGAAGCGCAGGAAGGCTTACCGCCGGCGCGATCCGTGTCGGCAATACCGTGGGGCCGCCATTACCAATCGCCTTGTCCTTGGCGCCGCGGAGGCGAAAATCATGCTGTCCGGCGGCGCCGCGCTGCTGGTTCTGGCCGTGCTTGCGCTGGTGCAGCCGTTGCTGATAGTGGTTCCTTTCGCGTTGATCGCTGGCTGGTTCGGCATTTCACTGCTGCTCCAAGCCTACCTGTTACACAAAAGCAGGAAAAACGGTAACGTGTCCGATGCGCCGCCCAGCAGAAGCAAGGACAACGTGGTCGAGATTCCGGGCTTGCGTCGTGAATCTGCTGCCGAGCCACCCCCCCGAGAACCGAGCGACGCGCAAGACGGACCGCAAGACAAACCTTGAGGGCAAGTTTACGGATATCCAGCGGACAGACCGATCCTCTCATTCTCTTTTCTTGAAAAGATAATATTGGCCTTCCAGCCTTCCACTCCATAACTGATGGAAAGGCCTCCTCCGCCATGGTGCAATATCAAATGCGACGTTGCATTATCGGCGGACGGTTTTCATGCGCTCTCGTCTGATTATTTCATTGATTAATGTCTGGAATTGCTCCCGCGCCTCCTGTTTGACGAACACATCCCCCACCATGGCAGGCATCCATACGCCGGGAACAAGAACCGCATGATAGATGATGCGCGTTTGCCCTCGTTCTGGCCGCAGTTCCGTGGTCTCCTCCATTTTCCGCATATTGCCGCTAATCATGCGTTCGTGGATTCTCTCGAAGGGAACCAGCTTTATTTCTCGTACTGATTCGAATGAAAAGACAATGAAACCGTATTTCGTGATACTTTTTTGCAAAACATGGCAGTGGTTACCCATTCTGCCAGTGACCCTGCTGGACAGAATACCTGGATTAAACTGGGGTATGTTTTCGAAATCGGTCAATACCGCCCAAGCCTTCTGGGGCGCAACCGGAACGACAAAACTGACGTCAATGATGATCTGCTCGCCATCATTCTGTACGTCGACCTGATATTTTTATCATGGGGTTCGAGTATCTGCTTGACGGGATTCAAAACCTGTACGTTTTCACTCCTGGGCTGATTTTCCTCTTGCGACCAAACTGAATCTCCCAGAAACAGATTCAGGAGAATGGCAGCGAAAGTGACTTGGAATTTATTCATCGTTCAGAACCCGTAGTTCTGCATTGGAGTTTATTATTCGCCGATTTTTGCAAAGGAACAATATTTTTTTTGATGAGCATGAATGAAGGTATTGACGGTACGGTACTACACGCCAATCGGTTTACCCCGCTATGAATTTTTCGGCTTCACTTCCCTGGCAGCCTGTTGGACTTAAAGGAAATCAGCTGCCAAGCGCCTGGCCGGTTCATATTTCGCCACTTTTTCAACCTTTAGGAAATAACTATTGACCTTCAAAATCCTCAAATCTGCCTTCACTCAGTCACTTTTTCACTTCGATTCTTCAAGCCCGACCGGCTGCTGGACTACAATAGCAAAACGACGGGTCAAAAGTTAGCCATAGGCACATCGCCAATCTCAGGAGAAATCCCCATGAGTCTATTCCACCCCTGCATAGGCCCGGCGCTGCCGTCGGATGCGAACCCCTCCATATCAGGCGCATCGAGAGCGGTACAAAGCCCCCTTACCCTGGTCATGACTATCCGTTCACCGGAAGATTTCAACATCCTCAATGAGCGAATAAAAAAAATCCAATCGGCGCCGCCAGAAAAAAATCCCATCTGGGTGGCGCTGGATAAGCTCAAGATCGTACATTTCGCGCGTTTCGTATTCCTCGAAAATAATACCAAGCTGGCGATAATTACGACATATGATGGCTCGTTCGACGATTATCTCAATGAGTTCATTGACGAGATAGGCGACGTATTCAACGTGCTTCTCCAGCACATGAAGGACGCGCCGCCCCTGCCCGTGCAGCGCAATCGCAGCGCTTTCCGGGACTACATAAAAGCTAACGATCTGGGCGGCATTCCGCCTTTCTACAGCGCCTATCCGCAGGCAACCGTGCTGGATATACAGGCTGCGCTGAGTCAGACCTGAACGTAGCCCTCTGACAATCCTCCTATTTTTGAGTTCCCTTTCCGATGCCTGACTTGCTTCCAATGACTAAGTTGCCATATGAAGACATCCAGGGTTTCATCCTCCGCACTTATGCGATGCCGGTCCTACGTGTAATTGCCTTGAAGGTAGAGCAAGCGGAACCTGCCCGACGATTTTTGGGCAGATTGGTCAATGGCAGTAATGGTGGTCATGCCGATACCACCGATGTTGCGCCCAAGCTCGCTACCGCCACGGATTGGACGGTAAAACCGCAGTATTGTCTCAATGTCGGGCTTACCTACACGGGCCTTGCCGCGCTTGGGCTCCCGGCCTCCTCGCTTGCATCCTTTCCGGAAGAATTTGTGGCAGGCGCCGCAGCCCGTGCCGAGAGGGTAGGAGATACAGAAGAAAGTAGTCCAGAGCATTGGAAGAGCCCATTCGCCAGTCCTGATCTACATATCTTGCTGCTTCTCTTCGCTGAAACGGAGGATGCGCTGGTACAAGCCACCGATCAGCTCAGGTCAGCTTATCCGCACGGCGCAATGTCCGAGCTTTCCGTGCAGGAAGCCGAAGCCTGCCTGAAAGCAAGGCACACTTCGGGTATCGTGATGGCTTCGCGCAACCGTCCATCGATGGCGGGCTTCCGCCGGTGATGCCGGACGTACTTCCAAAAGCGCCCGCTGGAGAATTCCTTCTCGGCTACCCCAGCCAGTACGCTGACTTTACCTATCCCGAGCCTGTCCCGGCCGCGCTTGGGCGAAACGGGAGCTTTGCAGCTTTTCGTATTCTGGCCCAGGATTGTCACGGCTTCGAACAGTTTCTGGCAGAAGCTGCCCGTCAAACCGGGCTCGACCCGGAGTTGATAGCCGCCAAGCTCTGCGGCCGCTGGCGAAATGGCGTTCCGCTTTCCCTCTCGCCTCATTCCGCGGATGAAGAAAATCCCCTGGAGCAGCGCAACAGCTTCGACTACGTACCCAGCGACAGCGTGCCGGATGCATTCGATGATGCTCGCGGCTACCGCTGCCCTCTGGGTTCACATATTCGCCGCATGAATCCGCGCAGCTCCGCGGTGGCCGGAAACGGCGGCCTCAAGCATCGCATTATCCGACGCGGCCTTCCCTATGGACCTCCTTACGATCCCGACACTCCCGATGATGGAATCGAGCGCGGGCTATTAGGTCTGTTTATTGGCGTAAGTCTTAAGGATCAGTTCGAATTCTTGATGTCCGACTGGAGCAATAAGGGAAGCTTTGCGCCGGGCTTGCGCAATACCAAAGATCCCGTCATCGGGAATAATTCGGCCTCAGGCGCAACTTTTCTCATCCCCATGGAAAATCAGAAGCATCCGATCGAGCTTACCGGACTCTCCCGTTTTGTCACCTGCCGTGGCGCAACTTATTGTTTCCTCCCCAGCGCCACCGCGCTCCGTTATATTTCTGCTTTACCCGACACACCGCTTTCCTGACGAAACAAGCAGCCTTATCTGTGCATTGGAAAAAACAGCTCGTGAGGACCTGAAACTTGGCCTATACCCTATTTCAGGCAGTTTCGGCGGTAGCGATGACCCAACGTGAATAAACGGGCCGATTCGCTGGAGCGATTTGACCAGAGACCTGGCGCGTCCAAAACATTAAGGGAAGACAGGCCGGAAAGGTTGCCGTGAGAGCGATCAAAAGGCCGCACGATATCAAACCCGCACGTTCAGAATTTCTCCAGAAACTCCTGGAGGACAACGGCTTCATTGCATTCTTCGTCTTTGGCGCCATACAACAGCGTGACTTTTCCTTTTTTTATCTCTTCCTTGAGCAGTGCGACCTGCTTATCGTTTTCCTTGAGTTCCGCCCGATAACGCGTCTTGAACTCGGTCCACTTGCCGTGGTCATGGGCGAACCACTTTCGAAGATCCGTGCTTGGCGCAATTTCCTTTAGCCAGATATCGACGCTTGCTTTCTCTTTTGTCAGTCCCCGAGGCCAAAGTCTGTCTACCAGGATGCGCACCCCATCTTCTTTCTCGGGCGGCTCATAAACTCGTTTTATGTGGATATTCATCTGTAGTTCCTCTTTGCAATAGTCTGCCGATAATTCACGGGCATGAATCACCGCGAGTTCTATGGAGGCTGCTTGATTTAAGTTAGACTTCTACCGTGCCCTTTTTCGGCCAATTGCTGATAATAGTTTACCTCAGCTTCAGCCAGCGAAATTTAACCGATCGGTTCGAGTAACCGTTGGTAATTAAACCAGGATACCCATTTCCAAGGTTTCCCGCTCCACAGCGACCCTGGTTTTCCATGACGCTAGATGGATCAGCCCGGCCTTGTGCAGCCCGTTGACTGCCTCGGCCAAGGCGTTGATAATCACTTCAAGTGGGAATCGTGAATCGCCCCGAACCCCGTGAGCTATTTTGTGTGAGGGAGGTCATGAGATGATATCGAAAGGAAGACATCATGACCGATACGATCCCACCAAAAGCAGGAAGACCAAGCTGAAAGACTCCAAGCTATTCCCGGGTGTACTGATGACCGACTGCTGGCGTAGGTCCGGAACAAAGAGGCTGGATCGATTCGCTGAGGGAATGCGCGCTGGCAGGCCAGATCAAGAAACAATTGGATACAATTAAACAAACGACATAAAAGTCTCATAGGATTTTTGTGTGAAACCCCGTCCAGCATGGCCTTGAGTCGAAGGCCAATTTCCCGAATTTGACACGGCCCCTTAAAGGAAACTCCCTTGTATCCAATAAAGCGAATAGTAGCAGCTACCGACATGTCTCCATTTGCAAGTCGTGCCGAAGCGCGGGCCGCCCTGCTGGCCCAGGAATTGGGTAGCGAATCACTGCATCTGCTGCACGTTATCGATAATCTCGCACTGGAAGCGCTACGCTATCTGGACCAGCCCACGCTGGATACTGAACAGCGGCTGATGGAGCTGTCACGCACGCAATTGACTGAAATCAAAAATAAGCTTTCTGAAAAATACCGAGTTCAGGTCACGACGACGGCGCTTAATGTGGGGCGTCCGCATACTGAGCTTGTCCGTTACGCCCAATATATGAATGCAGGTCTGGTGGTGATGGGGGCTCACGGTGCCGGTTTCATACGAGATCTGTTCGTTGGCTCCACCGTCGATAAAGTGCTGCGTAAGTTGACGCTGCCGCTTCTAATTGTCAAGCGCGAGCCTCTGATTCCATATCAGCGGATACTGGTTCCAGTGGATTTCTCGGAATCCTCCAGGCAGGGAATAGAGATGGCCATGAGCGTTGCCCCACACGCGAACATTACCGCCCTACACGCATTTGAGGTGCCATTTGAAGCCAAACTGCGTTTATATCAGGTAAACGATGAGGCGATTCGAGCTTACCGTGCACGAGTGAAGGCACAAAGGACCAGGAAGATGCTGCAACTTGTTTCCGAATTCAAACCTCTGGATGGCTCGTTGTCGCAGCTGATCGAGCTGGGCTCTGCACAGGCTGTAATCCGGGAAAAAGCGGAAATGCTTGAATCTGATCTAATCGTCATGGGGAGACGCGGACAATCCGCGGGGGAAGATATGGTGCTAGGCAGTGTCACGAGGCGGGTGATTCAGGAAGCAACCTGCGACGTGCTAGTTATAGATCAGGACCGCTTGGGGAGACGGCGTGATCAACGTATCTGAAGATCCGTTTTCGATGAACTACCGAATGAGCGAACGGGCATGCTCCTTGTTTGCCTGCGCCACATGAATGCCTAAGCGCATGTAATATGCGTTTTGGTGAGATTTTTCCCTGATTGGGTCGTAACCGAACCAAAAATTCCGTTATACCATGGGGGAATCAAAACATTCGTTCTTCATCGCTATTCAGTTTACGTTAATGACATTCAATCATGAGCACAAATCATGCGTCTCCAAATAACTGGAAGTAAGGAAGCTAAAAATAGTGAAGAAGTTCCACTGTAGTCCCCATAGCTCATGATATGCTCAGGCACTGGTTTGACGTGGATCTAAAATAATCTGGCAAGGAGGAAAAATCCTGAAAACTGGATTTGCCGCAGAAACGCTGGCCCTGACATTGCTGTATGTAGCGTTTTGCGCGCCCGTAAAAGCCGAACTCATCGGTGAAGTGGATACTGCTTTCCGGTGGATGGGAAAGGATGACCGGGTGGTCATGGAAGCGTATGACGACCCCAAGGTTCACGGCATAACATGCTACGTTTCGCGTGCGAGGACGGGAGGTCTAAAAGGTACGGTGGGTCTGGCAGAGGATAGAGCGGAGGCGTCCATTGCGTGCCGGCAAGTAACCGAGTCGATCCATTTTCCCGAGAAGATCCCAAGGCAGGAAGATGTATTTACCGAACGCATGTCTATTTTATTCAAACGCCTGCATATCGTGCGCGTAGTCGATTCCAAGCGCAACACGCTTATTTACCTGACCTATTCCGATAAATTGATTGAAGGCAGTCCGCAAAACAGTATTACCGCTGTTCCCGTAGCACGCAATAATCCCATTCCGGTCAAGTAGGGTTTCAATGGTTGGCAATGATTCCGGGTTGTGGCGGAAGCATTAAAACCGTCCCGGGAAAGTTCTGCGCCAGGAAATGCTACAGGAGTAATTGCCGGCTTCAATACTAGTCCTGCTCGGCATCTTTCAGAGAATCACCGCTTCAATCGCTCGATAATAGGAATGAGACGCGTTACCGTACGTGCGCTACCGTACGGACTCATCATTAATTCATGCATAGCATTATGTGTATTGATGCCGCGCACGTCCAAACAAAACCAGACTGCAAAGAAAAAACCGGCGAGCGCGAACCAATTGAGCAGTTGATAAAGCGATCACAATCCATAATTTATTATTTTAAAGGAGGCACCCCATGAATACAGTTCTTCGTACGCGATCCACCCTGGCCATTGTTGCGTTAATAGCCGGCACACTGGCTGGGGGCACAGGATTCGCGACTGCTGGCGAAATCAAGGTCAATCTGAGCGGCGATCAGGAAGTACCCCCTGTGCAGACCTCCGCATCCGGCAGCGGCACGATAACGGTCGATGACGACAGATCTGTCAAAGGCAAGATAACTACTTCCGATTTAAAGGGAACGGGTGCGCATATTCATGAGGGAGCGGTTGGCAAAAATGGGCCGGATATCATCACGCTCAAGAAGAGTTCCGATAACGAATGGTCCGTTCCCGGTGACGCAAAGTTGACTGACGCCCAATACGATGCCTACAAGGCGGGAAACCTCTATGTTAACGTTCATAGCGACGCGAACAAGAGCGGAGAGATACGCGGGCAATTAAAACGTGACTTGGGCGCCGGCTCCCGCTAAATGACTCGCGATTACTGATTACTGAATTGCCCTGTCAGCAGGCGGGGTAAATCATTGAGATATGTCCAGAGAGAGCCTCACCATGACAAAATACTTTCAGACCGGGTCGTATAGAACCGGCCGGCCCCATGGGCATGAGCCGTACCCCGGCAAACCGGTACAGGATCCCCCTCGCCCCATTGATCCCGATAAACCGCGGGAAGATCCCCAACCCTTCGACCCGGACAAACCGGTGGATCCCCGCCCGTATGATCCGATCCAACGCCGGGAGATCCAATCATCGATCCTGCGGACGAGCCTCTACTCCAGGCAGGATGAACAGTATTCAGGGCGTTGCCTGGCAGCCCTGAGCGAGCAATATCGGCGGCGTTCGGTTTTTTCCTTAGCAAGGCTGAGAGCGACAATGCAGGCGCCGCAAGCAAATCCGGACGTCATTTCAGTGTGATGCCCTCCCGGCTCTTGTCGACTTGAGCTGTCGTGACCAGGCTGGCATGGTTACCCCATGCGTTGCGGATATACGACAATACCAGCGCAACCTCACCATCATGCAAGGTCTGGGCGAATGGCGGCATGCCGTAAGGACGTGGGTTGCCCCTGGTGGCTGGAGGATAACCGCCATTGAGAACGCTGCGAATCGCGTTGATCGGCGGCGTCATTGTGATACTCCGGTTGCCCGCCAGAGGCGGATAAACACCTGGAGCGCCCTGACCCGAAGCCCCGTGGCAATCCTGGCAGTGCTTCTCGTAAATCGTGGCACCTTGCCGAAACCAGGCCTGCACCTGTTCTGTCATGGCTGGACCGTTATTGACGGCAAGTGAATTGCTCTCGGGCAATGACTGCAGATAGACGGCCATTGCACGCGCATCCTCTTTTGTCAGATGCTGGAGACTTTCCATGACAACCTGCGCCATGGGACCCGAGGTGGTCGCTTGCGGCGAAACACCTGTTGTGAGCAACTGGATGATTTCGTCGATCCGCCAATGGGCGAAACCTGCTTCCATGCGTGAGGTAAGGGACGGCGCATACCAGTTTGAACCCATGATCTGTCCGCCTCCCAGCGCATCATCCCCGGCCGTCGCGCCCAGCGGATTGCGTTCCGCATGGCAGGCGTTGCAATGGCCGAGCCCCTGCACCAGATAGGCGCCCCGATTCCACTCGGCGCTTTTTCCGGGCTCCGGCTGATAGACGCCGGGCTTGAAGTATACGGCGCGCCAGACACTCAACAATAATTGATAATTGTAGGGAAACTTGATCTGGCTCGGCGGATTGCGTTGCGCGACGGGCGCAAGCGTCTGCAGATGGGCGAAGATCGAATCAGAATCCTCGCGCGTAATTTTTGTATATTCGGTATAAGGAAATGCAGGGTATAAAGGCCGTCCATCGCGTGACTTCCCTTCGTGCAGCGCTTTCCAGAAATCTTCTTCGCTCCAGTGCCCGATACCGGTTTCCTTATCCGGGGTGATATTGGTCGTAATGAATGTACCGAAGGGTGTGGAAAGACTTCGGCCTCCTGCGTAAGCCGGCCCACTCTGGGCCGTATGGCATCCCATGCAATTTCCTGCGCGCGCAAGGTAGGCCCCGCGGCTCAGCGATTGCTTGGCGAATATCATCTTCGGGGCATTTGCTGCCTTTCCTGGAGGTGGCGCACCGATCAGGGTAAACGACGTACCCATAACAGCGAGACCCGCCAGACCGGCGAGTAGGGCTATTACGGCAGCGATCCTGCGTTTCATTGGACGGTAGCGCTTTGAACGATGCTGCCGCAACGCCTTGCCATTTCAACCGGAAGCGTTGCAGCCGGCCCACTATTCTCCGGAATGGGCTGGGCGGCCAGCCATGCCGCGACTGCGTTCGTCTCTTCGGTAGTAAGCTGCTTTGCGATTTCCGACATGCAATCCGCAGTCTGACCGCGTATCAGTCCTCCATTTCGCCAGGCCCCGAACTGGGCGATCATGTAAATGCGCGGAAGACCCAGCAAGCCCGGAATAAAAGGCGCCGTACCCATCAGTTCGTTACCATGGCATTGAATGCAAGCCGGAATCTGCCGTGCAGGGTCCCCCTGATTGATAAGCTGCCGGGCGAGCTTGATTTGGGCCGGTGACGCAGCCATGCGCTCGGGTGGCGGGAAAGGCTGTTTAAGCCCCGAAAAGTAGGCGGCCATTTCCAGCAGATACTCGTCAGTCATATTTGCAAGCAGCAGGGTCATGGGCCGGTAATAACGCAGCCCATCCCGGAAACTGCGCAACTGATTAAAAAGATATCCTTTTGGCTTGCCTGCGATACGTGGATAGTACGCGTCTCGCCCTACCTTGTCTTCGAGGCCGTGGCAGGCAATGCAGGGCTTAACCCGCTCCGCCATGGTGTCGGGCACGTCAACCGGCGTAGCGGCGGGAACTGCCTCTACCGCATTGGCGAGCCCGGCAGAAAATAAAAATGTCGCTAAAATAAGTCGTCTCATAAACCGCTGTTTGCTGATCTATAGAATTTCACTGATGAGACTATGACAGTCTGCCATAGTTGCCGCAAGGGCTGAGGCTCAGCCTTTGTGGAAATGTAGGCAGGCTCAGCCAGGCCGGGCTTATCCTATCGCTGCCTGAGACGCTTTCTCTGCATTGGAATCCGATACGGGCAAATAATTTGCCACAGCCGAGCCTGCTAGCGGCGTTACCTGTCGGGCCGCTAGTGCGGCTCAACGCGCAGGAAATATTTGAGTACCAGGATGATGTTTCTGGCTCCATGAGATGATGGCTGCCAGTATAGGCTTCAGACTCTCGCCCTTCTCGGTCAGGAAATACTCGTAACGTACTGGCTTCTGCTGATAGGCTTGTCGCGTAATAAGGCCTGCGGCTTCCAATTTTTTCAGCCTGTCGGCAAGAATATTTGAAGCGATTTTTTCGGCTGACGATATCAATTCCAGATAGCGGCTCTTGCCTAAAATCAAATCCCGGACAATAAGCAGCGTCCATTTATCACCAAAAATATCCAGTGCATGGGTGATGGGGCAGCACGACCTTTCAAAAGCGACTTTTCGCTTCCGCCGTCGTGTCATCTTTCATAACTTGCTTCATAACTTGCCTGCAAGAAAAATTGGCGAGTTAATAATATAGTATAGTTACTTGCATTTTGCAATACTGTAAGATAAGCTTCGCTAGCTTGCTTATTGCAAGTAATATCGGAGGATAAAATGTCAAACCAATTATCTCATAGCCAGCGCCAGGCACCCATCCACGAATCTCTTCAGCCGCTATTAATTGATGGGCTGAAAGGCATCGAAAAGGAAAGCCTCCGAACTGACCGGAAAGGATCCATATCACTGTCTCCTCATCCGATTGAGCTAGGATCCGCATTGACCCATCCGCACATAACAACGGATTATTCCGAGGCTTTGCTTGAGTTGATCACACCAGCATTATCGGATGGAAAGGAAACGTCGAATTTTTTGACGGACTTGCATAAATACGTCTGTACAAATATTAATGACGAATTATTGCTGGCAGCAAGTATGCTGTCGGTGCTTTACCCAGCTCGGCAATTCCAATCGCCAGATATGGCTCCTCCAACGTTGGAATGATGAAGCACATATATCGCCGCGGTTTAGGTTACCGTTATGGCCGTTGCATGCAGGTAATCGCCGGGATACATTTTAATTACTCGCTTCCTGAACAATTCTGGCCGGAATACCAGCAGTTCAAGAAGCATACGGGTGACCTGCAATCATTCGTCACCAATGCTTATATGGAAATGATCAGAAACCTGCAGCGCTATGGCTAGCTACATCCTTTACCTGTTTGGCTCTTCACCTGCGGTCAGTAAAAGTTTTGTCGATAGCCGTAACTCTGCTTGTTCCCCTACCTTGCAGAAATTTGACGATACCTCATATTACAAACCTTTTGCAACTTCACTGAGGATGAGCCGAGATTGGATATGTAAATCCGGTTCAGGCAATGTTTCATATTTCCTTTAATAGCCTTGATGAATATATAAGGATTTGTAAGCTGCGACAACGAAATCCTATCTGGATTACGAAAAAATCGGCATAAACAGGTGATCAATATCAGCAATTAAACACTAATTTTCTACAAATCGAGAACGAATATTACACCTCGGTACGGCCGAAGCAGCCTACCAGGCCCAATGAGAGACCGCTCAAGGCCCTGAGAAGCAGAGGAATCGGGTATATTGAAATCCGATCGCTCGATATTGATATTTTTGAACCTGCGGGAATCTCGATCGAAACGACACGGTTTCTTGAAGCGCTTAGCCTGTATTGTTTATTTCCGAAAACTCGGGCCATGACTTGAAGCAGTATGAGGAGGTTAACAATAATGCGTTATCCAGTTGCAACCAGGGAAGAGATCCCACGCTGAAGCTATCCGACAAAGGACAGGCAGTCTCCCTGCAAGAATGGGGGTTGAAGTTGTGCGAGGAAATGCAGGAGATTTGCGAGGTTCTGGATAAAGGGAATGACAATAAACCGTATACCCAGGCATTACACAAACAGAGGGAAGTTGTTCGTCACTCCGAGCTGACTTCTTCAGCAAGAATGCTATCGGCAATGCGTGACCAGAAGCTTTCGATTACTGAACTGGTGTTGCAAAAATCGGATGAATACGCACGTTATTTTCGAAATACACCACTTGAGACCTCGGTAAAGAAAAGCTTTGATGCCCAGGTCGAAGCGTCGCTGAAGCAACAGGAACAGTTGGATACAATGACCGAGATCCCGTTCGATAAATACTTGAGTAATTATTTTTCCGAAGACGCCACCGCTAATGAAACGTGTTTGCAAGAATTTAAAAAAAACCTGGTCCTGGATTGGAACACCTGCCAGACGAATTGCGGGTAGTCAAAGAAGCGAAGCAAGAACCAAAACGACGCGAGGCACGTGCTGAAGCCGCGGTTGCAAGAAGGCGGAGATAGTTATTCCAGGCATCCTCATGGAGTTTCCCAATTACCCCCTCTTTCGTAATAGTGCCCCGTGAAATCCTACTTCTTATGACCCTGGCAATCGAGGTCAAGCAGATACACAAGCGTTGCGACAATGATCCGCCAGTGGTTTTCCTTTCCTGCTACAAGTCGGGATCGGGCTATCGGTCTATCGAATTATGGGATTGGCTGAGCGATATCACGGCCGATCAAAGGCTGCATTTCCTTGCATTGCGTAGTCGTGTCTCATAGCTGCCTCGCAGAGAAAATTATAGGTGAGTAAAATAAGCAATAGTGACTTGCAGTTCGCAATACATTAGGATAAGCTTTCGTTACTGGTTAATTGCAAGTTGAAACGACGCTTTGGAGCGCTGATGGTAATACTTTATCAATTGGAACGTACGTGGGGCATTCCGAATCTCAGCCATTTCTGCTGTAAAACGGAAACCTATTTAAGAATGGCGGACATTGAATATTCTGTTAAAGCGACGCTCCCGTTGTTTGCGCCGAAAGGTAAAGTGCCTTACATCGAAGATGGAGATCTCAAATTAGCGGACTCGCGCTTTATCGTACGACACCTTAAAACCCAATATAAAGATCTGGATGAGGACTTAACCCCGGCAGAATCGGCACTGTCGCTGGCAATGCAGCGGTTGCTTGAAGAGCATCTGTTCTGGGCCACAATGTATTCGAGATGGCAGTATACGGACGCAAATTGGCAAGTGAATAAGAAAGCGATTTTTAGTGTTCTGCCCCCTGTTATTCGCGATGTGGCGGCAATCTATTATCGTCGCAGGATTCAGCGCCAGATTTTGGGGCATGGAACGGGGCGGCATAATGCCGAGGAGGTTTTCGAACTCGGTATGCAGGATATTGATGCGCTGTCAGCATGCCTCGGGAACAAAAAATATTTCCTGGGAGATAAGCCGACCAGCCTGGATGCGGAGTGCCTTCGGATTTCTCATCAATACGTTCGGCTGCCCGATCGAGTCGCCACTGAAGGAACATGGCTTGACGAAAGACAACTTGAGAAATTATGTCGAGCGAATCAAGCTGCAATATTATTCCGACTTGCGGGCGGCTTAGTATTATGTAGCTCTACCCTTCGCTGAAGGATAAATCTCGTAATGTTTATAAAGCCTTCCGGTGAGGCTTGCGGCAACTTTCACACGGAACAAACATACAAATATTTGCCCAAATATACCAGGCCGCCAATGGCCAGATCCGCTGTTGATGACCCTCCCGACTCGATTTCATTTCCAACTCGCATAAGCCGGACCTTGCGCCTGCGGATAAACGTTATTCTGCTAGACTGAATCATGAATAACACGATTCCTGTAGATGGAGGCATGAATGTTCGGCTCAAATATACTGGAAGTGGCAATCGGTATCATTTTCGTCTACTTGCTCCTGAGCCTCATATGCACGGCCCTTAATGAGGGGATCGCCTCGCTCATTGACAAGCGGGGAAGAAATCTCGTGGGGGGAATTAAAAATCTTCTCAACGATCCGGAGTTCACCGGGTTGGCACAGCAAGTCTACAACCACGGACTGATAGGCGGCATTTCGCAGCATGCTTCCAATCCGAACAAGGTGACCCGCTTGCCCTCCTATATGTCTGCGGCAGAACTTTTCGCTGGCGTTGCTGGATATTCTTGGCGCACGTGGCGTTATCGCCGGCAAGTACGGCGATCTGCTTGCAAATGCCGAAAGCGCGGACGACGCTTATGGAAAAGCCCTCCATGCAGCAGCCGCAACGCCTGGCGATCCCCAGCTAGCAGAAGCCGTTAATCAGGCGAAGGCCGCCCAAGAGCAAGCCCGGGCAGCGCTGGAGAATATCGCGGACCAAGCAAAGGCGGCATACGACAAGGCCATGCAATCCGCCAAAAGCGCCCCGGAAGACGCCGGCCTTACCAACGTTGCAACACAGGCGAAAAATACCGTTGATACGATAAACGCCGCAATTAAAATGCTGGATGCGCGGCGCGCCGCAATCGCATCCGCGAAAAATCCCAGAGAAGCCAGGCTGCTCCTGACCGCCGGCACTACCCTGAAAGAGGCGCTAGCCTTTGCCCGTACTTTCGCCGCCCAGTCTCCCGATCCATTGGGCAATATTCAGGAAGGGCTGAAAAGGCTGCCCGAAGGAGATACAAAAGAAACCCTTCTTGTCCTTATAGACAAAACGCGGCGCGAAGTCGCTGCTGTCGAGCACCAGGCGGAAGCATTCCGGAGAAATCTCGAAGGCTGGTTCAACAATGCCATGGAAAGGGTTGGCGGCTGGTACAAGCGCTGGACCCAGCGCGTGCTGCTTTTTTTGGCGACTGCGGTGGTTATTGTTTCCAATGCCGACACGGTCATGCTCATTCAACGGCTTTCAAAGGATAATGTCTTGCGCGCATCGCTGGTCGCTGCGGCTCAAGATGCCGTGAAGGCCCAGCCCGCCTTGGAATTGTCTGCCCCTCCTATGGAAGGGACCGCATCTCAGCCCGCGAAATCGCCACCTGCCGAAGCAAAAAATAACAATCCGGGCTTGCAAGCGGTTCTTAAAACGGCAGAGAGCATCAAGTTGCCGGTAGGATGGTCATTTGACGCCAACGACGCCGGATATTTTCGAAACCCCGAGCTGTCGTGGGATTATGCAGGCTGGGCGTTTTACAAGCTGTTCGGCCTGCTGGTTTCCATACTTGCCGTATCGATGGGAGCCCCCTTCTGGTTCGATACATTAAGCAAATTCGTCAATTTGCGTAGCGCCGGTACTCCGCCTGGCGAAACCAGCAAAAGTGCCCGCCAGCCCACCCTGTAAATTTCAGGAAATATGATTTTTGGAGTATTACGTGATGCGATGCAAAACAGCATCGGGAGATCAGAGACTTTCCATGCCCATACTCATTATCGTCGAGGAACCCGATGATTGGCCTCTCGAGATTCCGGATGTAACAATCGTATCGGCGCGAACATACTTGACTGATCCAGGGTTTGCTGTAAACCATGATGCCGGCCAAACCCGCCATTCCCTGAATCGCTCCGCCAGAGTTTTCAACCTTTGCAAATCCTACCATTACCAGAGCTCGGGCTATTATGTTTCGCTGCTTGCAGAGGCCCGCGGGCATAAACCGCTACCCAAGGTCGGCGCAATCGAGGATTTGCAATCCCAGAATCTGGTGCGCCACCTTACTGAGGATTTGAGCGCCTTGATTCAGCGTCTGCTCGCGCCGCTGGCAATGGATGATTTCGAACTCAGCATCTATTTCGGCCGCACCACAGATAGTCGCTATAACAGGCTCAGCCACCAGCTTTTCAATCTATTACAGGTGCCGCTCCTGTCCGCCCGCTTCGAACGCCATCGCAGCCAGTGGAGCCTGCGCAGCGTACGGGCGATTGACGCAAGCGATATACCCCCCTGCCACCAGGAGTTTGCGGTGCTTGCGGCAACCGAATACTTCAAGGTCAAGGGCCGCAGGCTATGGTCGAAGAAACACATTTCCCGCTTCGATCTCGCAATTCTTCACGATCCGGATAATCCGGAGCCTCCTTCCAATGCAAAAGCTTTGCAAAAATTCAAGGATGCCGCCGAGGAAATGAGCATGCGCGTGAAATTTATTACCCGCGCCGATATCGGCCGGTTGCCTCAATTCGACGCGCTGTTCATCCGCGACACAACCTTTGTCAATCACTATACTTATTACTTCTCGCGGCTGGCATCTGCAGAAAGGCTGGTGGTGATCGACGATCCCGAATCCATCCTCAAGTGCAACAATAAGGTCTATCTGGCTGAACTCCTCGCTCGGCACAATATACAAACCCCCAAAACGTTGTTGGTGCACCGGGACAACATCGCCCGAATCATCCCTGAGCTCGGTCTTCCCTGCATACTGAAGCAGCCGGACAGTTCATTCTCGCGCGGGGTGGTAAAAATCGAAACAGAAGCCGAACTGCTGCCCCGGATAACCGAGCTGCTGGCCAAATCGGTACTCGTTATTGCCCAGGAATGGCTACCTACCGAATTCGACTGGCGGATCGGCATACTCGACCGGAAGCCATTATTCGTTGCCAAATATTACTTTCCCCCCGGACACTGGCAGGTCATCAAGCGCGATGCGCAGAAACGCAAAATGAGCGAAGGTCCCACCCAAGCCATCCCGCTGGGCGAAGCACCACAAGAAGTAGTCAGAATTGCACTCAAATCGGCTAATCTCATCGGTGATGGCTTCTATGGCGTGGATATCAAGCAATCCGGTAACCGCTGCTATGTGATCGAAGTCAACGATAATCCCAATGTGGATGCCGGCAATGAAGATGCCGTGCTCAAGGATGCACTCTACCGCGAAGTGATGGGCGTTTTTCTGAAGCGTATCGAAGCCCGAAAACGAGGCTATAAAAGCGCCAGCGGCGAAACCTGACGAGAATTTTTACGGTTTTCCTGGAGCCTGGCCAGGTAGCCGGGTTGCTGGATCATGCGGCGCTAATCCAAACTGCTCAACTCTGATCAGAGCCAGGTAGCCGCGCTCGATCGTGAGGCTGATAAAAGTCCAGGATCGGTCCAGCCGGCACAATACCGTTGGGATTGATAGTTGGATGGCTGCGGTAATAGTGCGCCTTGATGTGCTGCATGTTCACCGTCTCCGCAATGTTGGGCCACTGGTATAGCTCGCGGGTGAAACCCCAGAGATTCGGATAATCTGTCAGGCGCCTGAGATTACATTTAAAGTGGCCATGATAGACCGAATCAAAGCGAACCAGCGTGGTGAAAAGCCGCCAGTCGGCTTCGGTGACATGACCGCCCATAAGATAGCGCTGATGTGACAGACGCTGATCGAGGTCGTCCAGGCATTCGAAATAAAACCCCGACGGCATTCTCGTAGACCTGCTGATCGGTGGCAAAACCCGCCTTATAAACGCCATTGTTGACATCGTGATAGACGCGGGCGTTAATCTCGTCGATTTGCGGAAGCAGCGCAGCCGGCGCAAAATCTTCTCTCGTGGCGCCGACGCCATCAAAGGCAGAATTCAGCATACGGATAATCTCGCCTGATTCGTTGTTGACGATAGTGTTCCGCTGCAAATCCCACAGCACCGGCACAGTCACCCTGCCGCTGTATTCCGGAACGGCACGCAGATAGACTTCATAAAGATAGTGCGCCTTGCCGACAGGATCAGGCACTACACCGGGAGCCTGATCGAAGGTCCAGCCGTGGTCGCCCATGTAGGAGTTGACTACGGAGATGTTTATCATGTCGCCCAAGCCTTTCAGCGCGCGAAAAATCAGTGTGCGATGCGCCCATGGACAGGCCAGCGAAATATAGAGGTGGTAGCGGGCCCGCCTCGGCGGGAAATCCGCCCTCACCACTCTGCCCGGGACTGCCATCCGGCGTGATCCAGTTGCGAAACTGGGCATCCGTGCGGACAAAGCTGCCGCCCGTCGATTTGGTGTCGTACCATTCGTCTACCCATTTGCCTTTGATGAGCAAACCCATCTTGTACCTCCCCTATTTCGCTGACTTGATGTGTAGCAGTGTAGCGTAAGTGAGGATGGTTTACGAAGGGTTGGAAGATCAACCGGAGACGGGTGTTGCAGTGCGTCGGTGTCACCCATGTGTATTTACAGCAGCTCAATCTGATACCTCATTTTATCTCTCATGTTCATGTATGACTGGCGCTATGTTTTTTATGGAGCCGCTGTAAACATGAAGTATTGCGCCAAACCAGCGCTAACGGCCTGAAAAAATTAACTCTCTGCGAAGATATTCTTCATCCGATTTTGTGCCGGTAATTTCGCTCGCCCTCCGAAAACCGCATCTCCCAGATTGACCATGATTCTGAGCCTTCTCAAGATCACTCAAATGGATCAACGGCGGTTACTGTCCAGCAAGCTGGCTGAGAATCCGATGGCCCAGATGATCGAGTGAACGGATCAACCAGTATTTCCATTAGAAATAATTCTAATGGAAGTGGGCGGATAAATTTTGGTAGCACAACAATATAAAGGTATCAATATCGTGAAGTAGGTCGGGCTACGCCCGACATCATTTTCGATCGTCGGGCGGAGCCCGACCTACCTCTGGCACCAGTCTCCTGGGTCCGATTGCGCAGCGTAAGCCGCGAAGGCACGTAAACAGCTGGGCACATTCGCTATCCATGAAAACGACAACAGCGCAATGTCTGATTCTATTGTGTTGAGGGGTAAGATGGTTCCAACTTGACCCGCGGAGGCGTAAAAAAGCTCGCTCATATGGCCTCACCGGTCCAGTCGACAAGCAAGGCGGCGATTCCGCACGCGGCGCCGATAAGGCAAACCGCTATCCATCCGCCCCAAGCCCAGGCGATTCCCGCAGTGGCCGCGCCGGCCGCCCCGCCGAGGAAGAAAAGACCTACGAAAAGGCCGTTGAGCCGGCCGAGTGCCTCCGGCTGGAGAAGATTGATGACTCGGCGGCCGAGGTTGTGGTCGCCGACGACGCCGATATCGAGCAAAACCGCACCCGCACCCATGAGAATAAGGGGCAGGAGCGGCGTCGCGACATGCGACGATCCCGCCCATCCCGCAAGCGCGAATGCCGCCACCATCAGGAGATGGGATGTGATCGTCCCCGATCGCGTCCAGCCGAGATCACCCGCTCGTCCGACAAGCGGCGTCGCCGCTGCGCCGGCCGCGCCGACGAGTGCGAACAAAGCGATTTCACCTTGGTCGAGTTCGAACGGCGATTGCATCAGTCTGAGTGCGACAGCAGTCCAGAATAGGCTAAATGCAGCCATGGTCAAACTCGCCGTGAGCGCTCGGCGTCGCAGCACAGGCTCCGCGCGCAATAGATGCCAAAGCGAGGCGATCAGGAACGGATAAGTCGAGCGCGCCGCCGGCCAGCGTTCGGGCAGACGCGCAGCGAGCGTGAACGTGAGCGTCGCCAGGGCGCAAGCGCTCACGCCGTAAAAAGCGCGCCATCCGAAGTTGGCGGTGATGACGCTCGCAAGCGGCCTCGACAGTACAATGCCGATCATCAGTCCGCCCATGACGTCTCCAATGACGCGGCCGCGCTGCTCCGGCGGCACCAGGGAGGCGGCGACCGGGACCAGGACGTGGATAGCAGAACACGCGGCCCCGAGAATGAAAAGAGTCGCCAGCAGCAATGCCGCGCTTGGAGCAAAGGCGGCCGCGATCGCGCTTATTGCCGCGCATCCGAGCATCCGGACGATCAACTTGCGATTTTCCATGAGATTGGCCAGCGGAACCAGGAGGAAGAGGCCAATGGCGTAGCCGAGCAAGGTCGCCATAGAGACGAGCCCGCCGCTTGCTTCGGCGAGGCCAAGCGACGGGCCGATCAGGCCGATCAAGGTCTGCGAGCGTAGAGATTGGTGACGACGACCCCTACGGACGTCGCGAAGAGCGCCGTGAGAGGCCCGCTAAGCAGTATTTCTCCCTTGGTCGAAGGATGGGCGGCAGTCTCGCGCGGCGTTACGGGCATGATGGCTTTATTCTAATGGAGGTCACGGTTTACCAAAACCAGCTCTGGCAAGACAGACATTTGCCACTGCGTGTTGGATGAACGCTATCAGGCGGATAATATCGGTACAGTTGGGGAAAGCTTCAATCGATTTTTGGCTCCGCCACGGATTCCCGGCTGTAATCGAAATCAAATCTCGCCTTCCGCACCCCCTGCGCGACGTCGACTGTTTTTAATTTCAAGGAAGCTCCCGCCAATCGACAGTTTCCTGTTCAATTCTTCACCGCTGGTAATCATGTTAATTCTGCAACATGAATGTTTCATACTCCAGGCGGTTGAATTTATGCGAAAGGATAAAGAGGCTGAGAAACGCGGATAGCGTTACCGAGGCGGCAAATCCATAACCGAAAGTTTCCGCGCCAAGGTGCAATGTGGCAAAGGTGAACAGCAGGTTCGTGATAAAGAAACAGGCGGTAATGATCAGCACCTCGCGGCGGGCGTCGAGATAGAACAACACGTTGAGTATCGCCATCAACAGCACCTGCACACTGACTGCAACGACATCGATATAGAACAAATGTATATATAGCGGGGAAATGCCTACCGCGTGCAGCAGCTCCCTGCCCCATAACAGGCACAGCACGACCGTCAGGCCCTGCACTTTGAAGATCTCGTAGATTCCCTGCCGGGCAGCGTACACCATCTGGTCCCGTCTATATTCAATATGCATAAGCGTATCGCCTTCACGGACTGCGCGGTAAAAACGCTCGTGCTGCTGTGCGAATCAGCCTCCATGCTCACCAGAAATACGGCCATCCCCGGGTAAAATGAACAGATAGGCCAGAAAAATGGGAAGATCGTAAATGATGGAAGCACGCAAGGGACCGATGACTGCCTCGGAAGTATGCGGCACAAACCAGAATATGAACTTGTCGACCCAGACCGCCAGATAATAAAGGGTACCGACAGCAAATAAACTATAGAAACTCCGCGCTTGATTGAGAAAATCAAACTTGAGCAGCGAGCTTCCGGGATATTCGCGGACAATATGGCGCAGGAACGAAAACAACAGATAGGCATGGCCGGTCAACACGCCCAGCAATAGCCCATTCAGTTCCCAGGGCGACGCCGCAAGCGCTACGGCGATGCCGAGCAAATAACCTTTTCCCAATGTCCAGACTATGCGGCGATAGGCCTTCATTCCCGACAGAAAAATAAGGGTGATCCACGCGCCGCTCAGCACGACAAAATTGCTTAGCAATAACAGTTCTGGAAAAATGGTCCGGTAAAAAACCAGAAAATGGCAGGCGCAGCCCATAGGAAGCCGCCCCCCATGGTCATCGTCAGGACGCCGAACAAGTTGGGTAGCACCTCTGCCTGGGCACTCGCATAAGCCCGATCCGCGACAAAGCGCGTAAACATCAACTGCATGCCCCCGGTCCAGATCAATGAAGTCGCCATGATGTAAGTTACGCAGATCTGGAAGGCATTGACTTCCCGCTGGGCAACCCCCAGCGCGACGGCAAGAACGCCGATCATCATGATGCTCAGAATTGATAATACCCACGGGCCGCCGCTGACCAGACCCGCATAGCCGTAAGCGCGCAATACCGACCAATAGCTGTCGCGCTCCAGCATTTTGCGAATTTCAAAACCGATACTGGCCATATTCAACCTAAATCCGGTAGTTGGACGGGGTGAAGTGTACTGTTTTTGGGGCGCAGGGCAAGGCGCAATGACGCGGAATGCGACCGCGCAGGGCGGAGTAGTGCCTTCCGCAGGAAGGTGCGACCCCGAAGCGGGATGCGGGTGCCCCCTTGCGTGTGGAACGCGATCGCGGCATCCCCTGCGCTGCCCGATCCCCGCTTCGCGGAGCCCCTCGGGCGACGCTTCGGGGCGCCGTTCCATTCCAAGAAGTTGCAACGCAGCCATGTGCCGCAAAAACTGTGCAATTCTCCCCGTAGCGACCTCACCTGGAAGGTGAGCGTCAAATAATATGAAATATTGTTATTAATCATAACGCTGATCTATCTAAATGAGCGGTCAACTGCCGGATTTAGGTTCAAGCCACTTTCACAGGTTGTTTAGCTGAATCCGGCACCGAATCCAATGCTTTCGCATAGAGATCCCGATAGGATGAGAACATTAACTTGTCGTCATAGTAGCGCTTCACTCGCTCAAGCCCAGCCTGTTGCGCCGCGTGCCATCGCGCGGTGTTATTGAGCAGTTCGAGCGCCGCTTTCGCCGTTCCCTCGGGGTCGGCGATGAAAACCACGCTTCCCGCCGCGCCAAGTGCGCGATCTTCCTCGCTGTTTCCCTCGATAAGCTCGCGGCATGAACCTACATCGGTGGCGACACACGGAACACCACTGGCGAACGCCTCCAGTACGACCAGGGGCAACGCTTCGCTGATTGAGGTCAATACCATCAGGCCCAGCTGCGGAAGAATTTCCAGCACGTTTTGAAAGCCCATGAATTTGACATGATTTTGCAACCCGAGGCTTGATGCCAGTTCTTTGCACTCATTCACATAGGACGGGTCTTCATCTTCCGGGCCGGCAATCCATCCTTCCGCATCGGGCCGTTCATTGACCAGCATGCGTAACGTCCGAATGAATGTCTTGATGTCCTTGATGGGCACCACCCGCCCGATCAATCCCAGCACCGGCGGAATTTTTTCACGGCCGTTTTTCAAACGCAACCCGATAGCGCTGCAGATCGATCCCGTTGGTAATGACAAGCGTTTTTTCCGCCGCCGCCCCATCCGCAATCTGCCTCAGGCGATTGCCCTCGTACAGGCTGACGATGGGCGATGCTTGCGCGTAGGCCATGCGGCCGATCTGTTCATAAAATCTTATCCAGAGGCCACGGATATATCCCATTTCATCATGCAGGGTATTACATACATCGTCATTGTGATCCTGAATCCATGTGGCTTGCGCCAGATCGATTTTCCGCTCCTTCGTATAGATACCGTGCTCCGTCAGCACAAAAGGAATATTGCGGCGCAGGCGAATCATCGCACCCAGCAATCCCGCATACCCTGTCGAGATGGCGTGTACAGCGCGTACGGGCGGCAGCCCGGCCGCAATATCCGCCAGCACGAACAGAGGCGCGTGCATGGCGCGTATCGCCCAGAAATAGGCAACAAACGAGGGCTCCGTGCAACGCTCGCGGTACTGGCGGGTGATGTAATCCCATGAAGCTTCGCTATAGAGAAAATCCTCGTGGCTGATGCCACCGGCGGAACCCAGGCGAGAAAACGCTTTTGTCATTTTCTCGCCGGGCATTGTCAACGACTGGCGCATGTGGGCATGCAGCTCGTCCATTTCCGAGAAAGCCCTGCGGTCGCCTTTGCGCGCATTCGGTTTAAGCCGCTTATCCTGGTGCAGCAAATAATGCGTTTCCACGTGCGTTACATTAGGCGGGAATTGATACTGCGCGGGACCGTACATTTTCCTTTCGCCGCCGATAAAAATAACGGCGAATTTGATTTCCGGCAAACCGGTGATGATCTGGTGTACCCATGAGGATACGCCGCCCCGAACATACGGATAGGTGCCTTCCAGTAACAGGGCAATATCGGCCACCGGACCTGCCACCGATCCTGCTACCCGTCCCGGCTGCCTTGGCTCGAACGATGTCATTCATTTGTTCCACCACGCCCTTACCAAAGCCAGTTCGTGCCCTCTCTCGCCGGGCCGCGTCAGTGCCGATAAATAAACCTTCACTTCCGGAGAATCTTCGCTCACTGAAGGCTATTTCGGCAAGCCACGGCAGGATTTTCTGCTCATCCGTTCCGCCGGCTCGTGCGTTGGCAAATGCCTTTCCCAGCCAGCGCGAGATCACCTGATTCCAGCAAAATCCGCCCGTATAAAAGCCAGCTATCCGCATCGGACATAACGGATGCATCTGCTTTATCCGCCATATCCGGATACAGCGGACGCGCCAGACGATGTCATCGTCTGGCGCAGTCCAATACAGCTTCCATATGGTGCCGCGCGGTTTGCAGCCAATGCTGCTTCACGGCCCCTTGTACCAGACGGTGATATACCAGTTCCCAACACAAAGCAGCAATCGCTTTATGGCAGGCATTGCGCATGCGCACCGGAACGTCCGGCAGTGCTTCGGTCAGGGCCAAAATATGGTCGGTCAGATTTTTTTCGCTACTGTCTCTCATGGCGTAAGCCAGCAGTCGCACATCATCGACGGGATCGCAGGTTGCCTTCGACCAGATCGTCATGGCTTCGCGCGGCGCCATATGCCGCGTCGCCATCACCGCCTTCAGCCGCTTCAACGGCCGCCCGGCAAAATGCACAATCTGGCGCAACGCACCCTGGCTGTAGGGCGGTGTCGGGAAAATGACAGGTGGCGAAAACGGCAGCTCAGGCAAGGCAACAATCTTTACATTGTGGGAAGAACGGCTGCGCGGGCGTTGTAAAGCGCTGGTGATGCTCCACAGTATGCCAAGCGCACCGAGGACCGGTAAAATCCATATAAAGGCAACCAGAAAACTCAGGCTTCTTCTGCGCGGGCAGCTTGTAACGGCGCGGCAGCAATTGCCAGAAGCCCCGGGCAAAAAAATAGGATGAAACAGAGTGGGATAACACCGCCGCCAACACTATCCAGTTCGCTGCCCAATCCGCTATCCAGTCACTCGCACTCAACCAGAGCAGTAAACCGGCCAGTACCTCGGCTGCCACTCCCCATTGCATGGGCAGCCGATACATCAGTGCGGCTCCAAGGAACGAATCGTTTGCGGATCGATGTCGTTGATGGCTATCAGCTCGCTGGTTACGCTTGCAAGAATATCATCCGCCCGCTGCATCCATGCTCGCGCGTTCGCCGTATCGGTCAAGGGCAGCAAAAGCCAGATGATCGGATTTTCCTTATCTTTAGCCATGCACATCAGGTCGACAGCACGAACCGAAGACCGCAGTTGCCCATAAACGTTCAGGATATCGCCGGGTGCGCCAGACAACCTCAGGAGCGTTGCATCGAGCTTGAATCTTAAAAAATCCTGATGCACACGCTCGAACGAAGCAATAAAGCGTCCGACAGAAGAATTGGCTGTGCCAAAACGAAGATGATCGACGCCATGCGCCACAAGCACCGCAATAAGTTTTAAATTATTTTCTTGAAAAGCAAAGAACGGCATGGATCTAACTACCAGCATCGCATGAATTTCGCCGGTCGAGTCAGCCAGAGGAATAGCGGCCAATAGCTGGTCCTGATCCATGGCATATTCGCTTATCAGGTTTACCGCCGCCAGCTCGCCGCTTTCGAGCGCGCTCGTCACCACGGGGTCATCGTCATTTATCGAAAAATTTTCACCGATACACGCCAGAATTCTGCCCGTATCGATTCGGTCGGCCGCTATTCCCACTATACATGCTTGCGTCAGCGCACCATATTCCGCTATGAACTCAATAAGCCGCTGCAACGAAGATTCGCTCAGCCCATCAATGGCATCGAGCGTCGATTGCAAATTCATGATGCCTTCACGCAATGAAAATCCGCTGTTAGCGACAGTTTGCTCCAGGCGGTCATGCGACAGGCGTAACAACTGATAACTGCGCGTAAATTCCTCCAGACGTTCGGCGCGATATTGATAGGCACCTTCCAGCCGGTGTAACCGGCGTCCCCACATATCGCGAAACTCTCCCGCCACCATCGCCACGACTACAACGCCAATCGCCCATGGCAATGGAAAACCGGTCGCAATTTGCCACTGCTGATTGATAGCCACGCCTAATATTGCCAATATGAGCAAAGCACTGACAAAACCATAGACGAATCCATACCGTAACCCAGCCAGCAAAGGAGCGAGAAGCGGCCACGGAAACCCGCCATTCAGCCGGAAAGGATCATGCTGCTGAGTAATGAATGATGCCGCGATCACAATCGCGGTCAGTACAAATGTCTCGAACCAGCCACCCCAGACCGACACGGGCGTATTGACATCGATGACTTCAATGCCTTCCAGCCAAGGTTTTTTCATGGCTTGGCAGGCTCCTTATCCGACCGGGGTGTCATTTGCAATTCACGGATTTTCGCCAGGGTTTCACGACATACCTCCAATTCTGCATTTAAAGAGCTTTGATTAGGCGCTGCTTCTCCGGCAAGCCATCGATTGGCCCGGTCAACGTCATCTATGGATAACGGCAATATTTCCGGGGAAGAAGGCGCCCCGGGCCGCTGCTCCAGATGAGTGGAAATTGCGGATAATTGCGCGGAAACAGCCGGATGATCTTTATTTTTTACCGCATCGGCGAATGCTTCCCATGCTGGCGTTTGAAGGCGCTCGCGCTGACGCCGCAGCGCAAAATAACGCGCGTTGTCCAGTGCCTTTGTAAAACCCCAGCGCTCGCGCATCGATTGCCATTTTTCCAGGTTATCCGCATCGCCGGACTGCGTCAGCGGATCTTTCAGTCCACGAAAGTAATCTGCCAGGCGCGGAGGATATTCCACTTCGGTTTGGGCGAAACGCTGTGAAGCAAACATTTGCAAGGCGCTGAAGCGGACCTGGTTTGCGTTGGCGAGGCAATCTGACCATTCCATATTATCGGCTAATGTCAATGTCCACAAAAAATCCCGAGGCCTCGTCGTCTAACGATCTCAAATACCGCGCCGCTGCCTGAACGGGTTTGCCCAGTGTGTGCTCTGCCGCTGCCAGGGCTTCGGTCAAAGGCGGGTTTACCACCGATTGATTCCCGGATGGGTTACGGTACGGCTGAACGACGACCTCAAGCAATGCCTGATCGATTTTTTTATCGGACAACAGCAGCCAGATCATTGCCTCGGTAACTTCAGGGTCAGGACCTCGCAGTCGCAAGAGCTCCCGCAACGCCTGACGCGCCGCGTCTCGCTCTCCGCTTGCCATTTTCCGCATGGATCGGAAATACCAGTAATCCGGCGCCTGCGCTATCGAAGGCAGTGATTCGGCCAGCGAGAGCCATTGATCGAGCTCTTCCAGATTTTTTCGCTTCCATGAAAAACGCATGAGTCGCTGCAAATCCTCTATACGCCGCAGCCGATCCCATCCATAACGTGCAAGTCGCTCGCTTTTTTTATCATCGCGATGACGTACCGCCAGACGTTGCAGGTTTTCGAGTATTTCCACATCGTTTGGCCGAAGCGCCAGCGCCTTTTCGTAGGCTTTGCTTGCATAGGTATCCTGGCCCAACTGCGTGGAGACTCTAGCCAGCAATAACCAGTACTCTTCAGCATACGCCGGGTCAGGGCGACTCGATTCCACGAAGCAGTAGCTCGAAGCTTTTCTGCGTTTCCCCCGCTTCCTCATATACCCGAGCCAACGCCAATTGTTGCTGTCCATTTTGCGTATCGGGCATTTCCTCATACACGTTGAGCGCCGCGCGAGGCTTGCCCTGGAGGATCAACAAATCCGCCAATGCTTTCATTGTTGGCGGAGGATTATCAAAGCGCTCTGCGTGCACGCCGCAATTGCTGTTCCACATGTGAAGGCTGGGCAATGCTGAGGCCGGCCTTGACATAAGCCTCCGCTTCGGCAGTGGTCAAGCCTGCGGCGCGACATGATTGCCTCGAGCAATTTTACCAGCGCGTCGTTATCCGGTTTTGCCTGCGCAAGTGCAAATGCTCGCGTCTCCGCCTCGTTATCGGCCTTATGCAGCGCGAAAGACAACCATAGAGCCAGCGCGTCGTCGGGTTGCCCATTCCAGTCATAAATATGGGCAAGCAACCGGTGACGATCGCTGCCGACCACCAGGGATGACCGCAGCACTGCCGCGCGGGCAAGACTTTCGTCCGAACAGACCCATCGAAACTTGCAAGCGTATAATACGTTCGGCTAACGCCCGGTCCGCCGGGCAATAATTCGCTCGCTTTTTTCAGCCAGGCCAACGCATGTTCGCGATCTGCAAGCGGCTCGGCAATATTGGCCGCCAGCAACAAAAGCTCCGCATCGCCCTTGACACTGTCAGGGCCTGGAAGTACCGCCGTTCAGCGTACTTGCACCGCGGCTTTCAAAGCCTCCCGATCGATGCCTGCCTGAAGATAGGCGCGCAAACAGGATTTCGCAATTTCCTTTTTCTTCGCCGACATTTGTTCAATCACAAACGCCTTGCATAGATCGCGTGCGGCCAACCTGGGCTGATGTGGCCGCTATGCGCTGCTTTGCGGCAAAAACAAGCCAACGCGCTTTCCTCTCGCCAGATTCATTTCGCACGGACAGGCAATTGCTCGAAGATTTCCGCCAATACCGAAGGCTCGCCAAACTGCTCCGCCAATACAACCACCTGATTCAGTTCGTCGTCATTATGCGAAATGCGTAACAGTGAAGGGATGAGTTCAGCGATGCGGGCCCGCAACGATGCTTCGACATCCTTGGCAGGATGCCGGTAAAGCTGCTGCAGCGACAGTTTCAGCTCCGCCATGCGAATTTCATAGGTCAGCTTCGATTCCGGAGCGCGTCGCAAAGGATCGATAGCAAGGACAGCCTCATCAGTCATGCCCGCCTCTGTCAGCACCTGAACGAACGACAAGCGCAACGGAGCGTTCTCGGGATCCGACTGGACAAGAACGCGAAGGTAAGCAACTGACAAGGCGTCTTTTGCCGATAGATTGGCTGGATCCCTGAATGCAGGCTGCCGGGGAAACAAAACCCAGAAAGCAATCAGCAATACCGCGCTCAGGAACATGTAGCGCGGGTGCATTTAGCAAGGATTCTCGCTGCGTTTCAACACTCAAGCTGAAATTCCCCGGATGCGTTGTCCGCGGATACCGTATATAAGGAATGCGAGCCCTCACGACTGCGGGGTCAACGGCTTGCCACCCATGCTCAGCGCGCACGATATCGGCACACTAATGCCAGCTCCCCGCGTGCTTCAAATAAAAGCGTAGCTGAACCATCGGAATTGACATGCCAGGATTTCAGCGGCGCACTGGCATCTATCAACCGCAAGGCTGAGCTTGCATTTCGCTTGCTGCGCCTCTGGCTGAGGACGGCATGATTACGCGCCAGATAAATATAGCGGTCCGCATTTCGTTCAGAATATCCGACAATATCGGCCGAGATTTCCGGCTTCATTTCCGAGGCAGGTAATCGTACCGTCCTGAGCGCATCTCCGAAAAGCATCCAGTCGCCTTCAAGATCGCGCGCAATGCTCGCCGTTTGAAAAGCGCCCACGCGCTGGACGTATTCATCGACCCAGATGCCAAGCACATTTTCTTTACGCTGCTCATCGGCCAACTGATCCAGAAGCTCCGCTCCCCGCGCGTGCAATAGCGCATCAGCATTGATCGATATGGACGAAACACGCAACCGGCGTCCAAGAGTCGAGCTGCCGGTTCCAATCGCTGACCCTGCCGAAATTCAGCGCTTCCCCGTACCAGAGTTGCGCAAACAACGGCTCGGCAATCAATGGCGTCAACACTTGCATGCCCCATTCGGTCGGACGCAGTGCCGGGGAAAGATCGGCGAGAGATAACGATCCGCTCTGCCAGCGCAGGCCGCCTCCACCATAATGGGCAGGCTTTCTTTTTTGGCGGCTGCCAAAGCTGCGGGTCCTGGCTTGCCATCGCCAGACCAGATAAGCAACAGCGGCGAACTGGGCGCGATCGATTGCAGGAACGGGAGAGTTCCCGCGGTTTCGCGCGTTATATCCGCCGCATAACCTTCATGAACACGCTATAGCGGTAAGGCTGCTGATCGGCATCCGTCTTCCCCTCGAACACGCCCCAATAAAAAGGGTGGCTGTATGTGTGGCTCGCCAATCGAACCTGCGGCATCGCAGCCAACTGCCGCAATTTGCTACGCTGATCTTCACTGCTCACTTCTGCTTCTATTACACCCAGCGTTATCGGCGCGCTGTTTTTTTCGATCCATGCCCGAAGCCGGCCGATTGCTTCAACGCCATACTCGTCTTTAGCAAACAGGCGATCGCCACGCACTTCGATAATACCGAGGCGGCGTCCGTTTTCCGTCGTCATATCGAACACTGGCTGCACCGGCAGACGCAACGCAGCCTGAAAAAAAAAAAAAGGATCCAGCAGCCATTCACGGCGGCCCGATGCGTTTTCGCTTAAAATGTGAGGGTGTAACGCGTACCCTCCCCACGTGCCGACGGAGACCGGATGAAACAGCTGGTCCCCATCGCTCAATGTCAACCACGCCTGGTTGCGCTCGCGAACACGAACGCCGGGCGTACCGCTTCCCACTACCGGCGCCGTACTCGGCCGGCCCAGGCGCTCGTTGACGTCGCCGAGCTTGAGCATGCTGGTGGTGGGTTGCAATTCCCCCTGATAGTCGATCAGATCGCGGCAGGCAACCCCTGCCGGCAAATGACCCATGAATACCACCGGCAAGCCGGCATCAACTTCTGTTTTCAACCGCGCGCATACGTTCTCATAGCGGCCCGTACCGTCCGCGCTGTCTTCGCCCAGCCATGCGATGACGCCGGCATAACGACCTACGAGGGGTTCGATAGGCAAAGGAAGTTGATCGACATACCAATAGTCCAGCGCCAGGCCAAGATATTCCAGTGGCATGGCTGCGTGCTTGAATAGCTCATGATCCATCTGTTGCGCGGGCGTGCCGTTAATGACTGCGAGTAATTTGCGCGGGGCCAGGCGCAGGCGGCCCTGCCCCAGCCAAGTCAGGTCGCCATTGGCGACCCACGGCATGAATCCGAGCTTGACAATCTGACGCGCCGTTTTTTCGGCTTCAACCCAATTGCCCGGTTCGACGTAATCGAGCACGGTAATCGGTACTTTAAATTCGTTTTGCGCACGCTTGAGCTGGTTGAGAAGCCATTCCCGATTTTCTTCCTTGGTGGGCGCATGCTTGCCCGTCACAGGATCAAAGCCGTGAAAAAGAGATTCGGCCACCATGCCGTCCGCGTATTGGCTGGCGCGGTCCAGCACTTCAAAGCCCCGATTGAGGATCAGCTTGCAGCCGGGAAAACGGCGCTTTACCTCTGCAAGCAATGCAACCAGTCCTTTTTCCTGTTCCTCGCGTTGCTTGCCTTCACTCGTCACAATGAGATAGCTGTCGACGGTATCGAGGAAAAATGCACGATACCCATCCTGCCACAGGCGGCCAAAATGGTGCTCCAGCAAATATTCGTGCCAGGCGGGATCGTTCATGTTCATCACCAGGCTATTCCATGCCGGGTTGACGCCAATCGACCATTTCGTTTTGATGCGCCCCATGTCCTCGCTATTGCGTGCAATCTCACCGAATGAAACATAAGCAAATATCAGTGAATCCAGATTCAGCAATGCTGTTTTCTCATGCGGCAAAATCTGGCTTGGTTGTATGACGATCTGGTCAAAATGGCGCAAATCCTCGACTGGCGGCCGACTGCCATAGTAAAAAGCAATGTCGCGCTGCTCGAGCACATCAGCGAATACCGCGGATGTCATTAACAGAAACGGCAGCAAAAACTGCCAGATGCAGAAACGGAAAAATAACATTTCGCTGTTGAGCATTTAAGTCCCTTTGCTAGCGTTAGGGGAACAAGTAAAACGAACAGAGCTGATCTGTAACAGCCGATCTGTTCCACCTGCTAGCAGCTTTGATGCTGGCTGAGCCTTGACAACACTGGATTCGATGTGGCGGTCAGCAAAACTTGTTGAGATATCCTTGCAGATCTGGATGCCCTTTGCTGGATGAGCTCCTGGCATTCCCCGACGGGAATGATTTGATGGTGTTACCTTGGCGACCAAATTTCCGGGCATTTCCGCTTGGCATTCCTGCCAGGAATGCCGCCTGTGCGGTGTGGCAACAGGCCTTTATCGGTTCGCTGCCCGTAAAAAGAGCCCATAAAGACATCAAATGCCGGGGCAACAAGCCCCACTTGACCATCCGCGCCATTTCATAGCGGGACCCGGTTGCATGATGATGAAAAAAAACCTCCATAAAGTTGTCCCGTTCATTAGCTTAGTGGATAAGGTAGCGGCGTGATCTCCAGCGATGGGCCAGCCAGCGATTTCCAGTGAACCGCTGCGGCCTCGACACTACTTGTCTGAATGACCGCCAGCACGTCGAAGCCGCCATCAGGGGAAGGTGATGCGTTGACTATCATGCCGATGGATTGTTCCCCCATATCAGCGCCGAATAGCTCGTCTCCGGCCTCAACCGGGTTTTCGGATATCCCCGGCCGGATATTCGCCAGATACATGCGACGTTTGATTTTACCTAAATATTGACTGCGAGCCACGATTTCCTGACCAGGATAGCAACCTTTTTGAAAACTCACGCCGCCGATGGCCTCCAGATTTGCCATTTGCGGCACGAACTGCTCCTGAGTGGCGGGTGTAATGATGGGAATACCGGCTTTGATTTCCAGCCAGTCCCAACAGGACGCACCCACCGGTATGGCGTCCCTGCTCAGACCTTCCCATATTGCGGGCGCCTTCTCCGGCACGATGACCAGTTCAAATCGATTTTGCGCAAGGCGAATGATGCTCACTGATTCGCCATGAATCACGCCGAGACGGGAAGCGGGAATTCACCCAGATTTTTCCGCACCAACGCCTCGGCATGGTTTCCCGCCACGCCCAAGCGCACCAGATCATCGCTGGAGTCGGCAAGCTTTACTTTGGCGCGCAACACGTACATGGCCAGACGCTTCTGTATGCCGGCCCGCACTACTGCGGGCAACTGCATGACGTAACCACCGCCATTGCCGCTACTCTGGCTCCAGATCAGGAAACTCGCCAGCAACCTGCCTTTCGGATTGCAATAACCTCCATAGAGCGCAGCGGAAGCATTGACCTGCTTTACGTCGCAACTCAACTGCCCTTGCAGGAAAGATTGCGCATCCTCTCCCGAGAAGTGGATCAGGCCAAAGTGCGAAAGGTCGCTTAATACCGTAGCAGACCGGGCACTCTCAAGTTCGGCCGCGTTGTCGCCAAAGCCGACGACGCGGTCATCCTGGATAATGGCGCCATGGTTGCGCAGATATGCTTGCCAGATAAGGTTCATGCAGAACGATTTATGGCTGTGGAAAGTGTTAATTATAAAGCATACGCTCCGGATGAGCGGCAAATCGCCAGGAATGAGATAATTCGATCATGGCTGACTTCATGCCTTCGCCTCTTCCCCCGCTGCTGGTTGTCCGGCTCAAACCCTCCAGGCGCCTTGCCGCGATGCTGAGTGTCGCCCATTTCGCGGCGATCGGCCTGCTATGGCCGCTGATATTACCCGTATCGGCCAAACTGGCGGGGTCCGCCATGCTGGTCGTCAGCCTTGTTTTCTACTTGAGGCGTCACGCTTTGTTACGCTCGCCGGATTCGGTGATGAATATCGGATTATCGGAAGAAATGATTTGCACGCTTGAAACACGATGCGGCGACCGCATTGTTTGCACACTGCTCGGCAGCAGCTTTGTCGCGCCTTATCTGACGTTGCTCGAACTGAAACCGCTGAAACGCCAGGAACCCGCCAAATTACCTCCCCCGTCAGGCTGCCCGAGACGACGGCGAAGATTTTTCGCACGCAGTATAGTGATACTACCGGACGGAATAGATGCGGAGCAGTTCAGGCAGTTGCGAGTGCTGTTGCGGTGGAAGTGGAAAGATCCGGCGGAAAAAAACCCGGCAGGCCCGGGTTGAAGCTTACTGTTCCAATATGTAGCAAGCATGCTGTATTCAACCGAATACCAAGCCATGGTCCCCAACGGCTGGGTACTCGTCAACTGTTGGCGCTGCCATCAAGCCCGCGTTCCGGAAAATGCCCGCTGCTTGATAAAGCAGAAGCTACGGCTTGAGTCATTCCAAACAAACGGGCCAGCGTCATCCGATGCGCTGGTTTAAAATCCAGCGGACTAGAAAAATACCAGCGAGGCGCTGCCGCTCAGACGTGTTACCGTGTAAAAGTCTCGTTGTCCGCTAATCGGTATGATCGAGAACTTGTGTATAGTCGTTATACCGAAAGTTTTGACGGGTATCGTCTGCTCTCCCGGTATTTGCACATGCGGCAGCAGGATGCTGAAAGTAGTTCCACCGGTATCGACAGTCATGCGGATGGTTACACTGACAAGAATGCCGACTTCGGCCTCGACACTACGAATCTCGTCTCCGCTGAAACTGAGCGTCTGCTGCCGGTCCTGGTAGGTGAAACGCGGCTTGCCGTCAAAGCTGGTGGTCGAGTATGTAACATGGAGATGCTTACCGCTGAGTTGATACTGGTTTGGAATCTGGATGGCGGGCTGATCCGGTTGCATGGATAACTCCTTTCATTAAATTAATCTCGCTCAAGACAACGACAATAGGCCGCGTTAAAGGAGGATTAGCTGATCAATATGCAACGTAAAGGCGTTGGCTGGAGACGCTGGCTTTGCCGACTCCCACTGACAATATAGATCACGACATTCAAAAAGCAAGGAACGAAAGCAAGATCAACGAATCGAGAATGCGCCAGTGATTCAGGTAACGCCGGTACAGTATCACTTTCAATTGCTCTGGATCTGCTCGAAAATTCCACCCTTGGCGAAGTGCATTTTCTGTGCCTTCTGCCAGCCGCCAAAAACATCGTCGACGGTGAACAGCGCCAGGCGAGGGAACCGGTCCAATGATGGATGGTGCGCAGTCCGTGTCGCACATGCGCGTGGATATATAGCAACTCGATTGCGACTGGTTTGTTTTCTCCGGTCATAAGGTATTCGGTCCGACAGGCATCGGTGCGCTGTTTGGCAAAAACAAGTTACGCAACACTTCTCCTCCGTGGCAAGGCGGCGGGAACATGTCAACTACCGGATTAGGTTTAATAACATGAATTTTCAGCAATTGCGCATCATCCACGAAACAGTTCGGCAGAACTACAATCTCACCGAAGCGGCAAACGCCCTGTTTACTTCGCAATCCGGCGTCAGCAAGCATATAAAAGATCTGGAAGATGAACTGGGCGTCGAGCTGTTCATACGCAAGGGGAAACGGCTGCTCGGGTTGACCGATCCGGGGAAGGAACTGGTGAAGATAGTCGAACGCATCCTGCTCGATGCCAAGAACGTCAAGCGTCTAGCTGAGCAATTCAGCAACCGGAAGCAGGGACGGCTAACCATTGCAACTACGCATACTCAGGCACAGTATGCCTTGCCACCGGTGGTGACCCAATTCAAAAAGGCGTTTCCTCAGGTGCATCTCGTCCTGCATCAGGCCAGCCCCGGCGAGATCGTATCGATGTTGCTCGACGGCCATGCAGATATCGGCATTGCCACCGAGGCGCTGGAGAGCGTTTCGGAGTTGGCGTCCTTTCCCTATTACTCATGGCATCACGCCGTCATCGTGCCGCACGGACATCCCTTGGAATCCGTCCATCTCCTTACCCTTGAAGCGATTGCCGAATTTCCTGTTATTACATACCACGAAGGTTTCACGGGGCGGACAGGGATCGACCAGACATTCGCAAAGGCAGGTCTGGTACTCGATATCGCCATGTCGGCACTGGACGCCGACGTCATCAAGACTTACGTCGAACTCGGGCTGGGGGTGGGCATTGTCGCCTCCATGGCGTTCAACCCGGCGCGGGATACGAAGCTCAACCTGCTCGATAGTTCGCACCTGTTCGAGAAAAATACGACCAATATTTCCGTCCGGCGCGGCCACTACCTGCGCGGCTATGCTTACCGCTTCATCGAGCTTTGCCTGCCATCGCTGACGGAGGCGGCTATCCGCACAGGCGTCAAGCCCGAGGTGGACATAGAGCTTGGCACCTGAATTGAACCGCCTGCTTCGTACTCCCGGTCTCCGTTACATGACTTCAACCAGAACCTTTACTCTGGTCATTTCATTCATGCAGGATGGCGCAGTGCAAGGTGTGGCATGCGCCAAAACAAATCACGCGTCGCCTCCCAGAAACCCGCCGCTCTGATGATTCCATAGCCGCGCGTAGAGGCCATTGAGCGCTATGAGGCTTTGATGGTGGCCTTCTTCTACAATACGGCCCTTATCGATCACGATCAGGCGATCCATCGCCGCGATAGTCGACAAGCGATGTGCGATTGCGATCACTGTCTTACCCTGCATCAATCGATACAAGCTGGACTGGATGGCTAATTCCACTTCAGAGTCCAGGGCGCTGGTCGCCTCATCGAGCAGGAGGATCGGCGCATCTTTCAGCATGGCACGAGCTATCGCAATCCGCTGGCGTTGACCACCCGAAAGCTTTATCCCCCGCTCGCCCACATGTGCGTCATAGCCTTTACGCCCCATGGGGTCGGTCAGCCCGGCTATAAAATCGTGTGCTTCGGCTCTTTTCGCAGCGGCTATCATATTCTCATCGCTCGCATCCGGCAGGCCATATGAAATGTTATCCCTCACTGAGCGATGCATGAGTGAAGTATCCTGCGTGACCATGCCGATATTGGCACGCAAACTGTTTTGGGTAACATATTTAATATCCTGTTCATCGATCAATATGCGCCCCTGCTCGATATCATAAAATCTGAGCAGCAGGTTTACGAGGGTAGATTTACCTGCGCCTGAACGTCCAACCAGTCCAATTTTTTCGCCCGGCCTGATATGTAACGAGAGGCGATCTATCACGGGTGTATCTCCTCCATAACAGAAGAGCACTTCCTCAAACCTGATATCGGCATTATTGATCCGCAGCGGCTTTGCATCGGGATAATCGGTTACCAGATGCGCGCGGGATAAGGTATTGATGCCGTCTCGCACAGTGCCGACATGTTCGAATAGCGCCGCCATTTCCCACATGACCCAATGAGACATGCCGTTGAGCCGTAGCGACATTGCACCGACGACAGCAACCGCGCCGACGCCTATTTCACCCTTTGTCCATAACAGCAACGCCACGCCAACCGCACCGATGATAAGCGCCGCGCCCATGATCTGATTAACCGTCTCAAAGCTGCTGATCAATCGCATCTGGCTATGCACCGTTTTCAGGAACTCCTGCATCGCCGATCTCGCGTAACTCGCTTCCCTGCCGGCATGCGAGAAGAGCTTGACCGTTGCAATATTGGTGTAAGCATCACTGATGCGCCCTGTCATGAGAGAACGTGCATCGGCCTGGGATTGAGAAACCCGGCTCATGCGCGGAACGAAAAACCACAATGTGAAAATATAGAGGGTTAACCACCCCATAAAAGGTAGTAACATCCAGACATTAAAATTACCGACCACCGCAACCAGCGTAAAAAAGTAAATCGTTACATAAACGAGGATGTCTCCCAGAATAAAACAGACATCACGCAGTGCGAGAGCGGTTTGCATGACCTTGGCTGCTACGCGGCCGGCAAACTCGTCCTGATAAAAGTTCATGCTCTGATTAAGCATCAGCCGGTGGAAATTCCAGCGTAGCCGCATCGGAAAATTTCCCCCTAATACTTGGTGTTTAACGAGGTTTTGCAATCCGACCAATATGGGGCTTGCCGCCAATATCCCGGCAAACAGAAGAAGCGTGTACCGTTCTTGTTGCCATAGCAGAGAAGGCGGGATTTCGCTGAGCCAGTCAACCACCTTTCCCAATATCGCAAACAATATTGCTTCGAACGCGCCTATGGACGCGGTAAGCAGGGTCATCGCGACAAGATACCGTCTTACACCATCTGTCGCTTCCCATACGAAAGATGAAAAGCGTTTTGGTGGAATCCTGTCCTGAGAATCGGGATAGGGATAAATCAGTTTTTCAAAGTAACTAAACATTTAACCTAAATCCGGTAGCAGCTTTAACGGCAAAGCCTCTGATCGCTAAAAATCGCATTAAAATACGGATATGACCATCGCAGCCTGAAGCTGAAACAAAATATACAATAGCACCGATTCTCCAACGCAATATCCGATCAACGATCGCGGCACCGTCCAACCAGGCTGGATGGCATGCGGTCAAGCAAGTGGAACCTGGAGCATACATGCCTGGCGCATATGCACATCTCACGCTCGTCAATCTGATCAGGGAACCGGTCCGGCTCGAAAGCCGCGGTTTAACACCTGAGGCAATCGTTCCGGTACTGGATTACTTCCGCTTTTGTGAGCTTGGCGCGGTCAGCCCGGATTATCCCTATCTGGATCTCGCTCATCCCGATGCTTGTCAGTGGGCAGATCGAATGCATTATCAGAAAACCGGCGATATGATCAAAGCAGGAATTGATCTTATTAGAAAACTGGACGGCGCATCGCAGCAGAAAACATTTGCCTGGCTGCTGGGATACACGAGCCATGTCGTAACGGATGTGACGATTCATCCCGTCATCGAGCTGAAAGTAGGCGAATATCAAAAAAACAAGGATAAGCACAGAATCTGCGAGATGCATCAGGATGCCTATATATTTCAGCGATTGAATATCGGTGAAATAGGTTTGGGCGAGCATCTGGATTCGGGAATCTGGGGATGCTGCGATAAACCCGACAGCGGAAAGCTCGATCCGATAATCGTTAGTACTTGGCAACGCATGCTTGAGACCTGCTATTCCAACCCATATCAGACCAATCCTCCGATCATCGACAATTGGCACGGCGCATTCAAGTTCATCGTTGACAAAGCGGAAGAAGGAGGTGCGCTTCCCCCCTTTGCGCGACACGTTGCCGCCAACCTCGGCTTGACCTATCCGGCTATAGCCGATCTCGACAATCAATATCTGAAGGGCCTGGCCACCCCTCTCGGATCGATGGATTACGACCAGATATTCGAACGGGCGATGGAAAACGTCCTTACCGCCTGGTCATATATTGCCAGTGCCGTGTTCACGAAAGATGACACGTACCAGACGGCATCGGTCAACTGGAATCTGGATACCGGAAGAGACGTTGACGGCAACTATGTCTATTGGAAGAGCCACGCATGACCAGAACCACTGTTGCCAACGCCATTGGCGTTATGATCACGATTGGTTTCCTGGCGGCCTGCACCTCCAGCCAGCGAGGCCCCGATAGTGAGGAAATGTACGTCAAAGCCTCCGCACTGACAAAACTATCGGCTGCGGTGGAGTCGACGGTGCGTTACAAAAACCCCCCACCCGACCTTGGCGACAGCGAATTGCTGGAACTCGCCACCCGGCATGATCCGGTGCTGCTGGAAAATTTCCGGGGCTATAAGCTCAGGGTGCTGCGGCAGGAACGCCACTCGGTTGTGCTCGTATGCGATCAGACCGGTACCCGTGCTCTTCTGGAAGACGCAGGCTGTTCCGGGCCGATGGATCGCGAGCGCTGGATCGGGAAAGACGGAGGCATGCGAGTTCTCCATCGATACGAAACAGGTTTGTGGCGGAAATTGATACTCATATTTATTTACGCCAAGCCAGAATCAATGAATATATAGTCTCTGCGACATCCGTTTCCTCGGCAAACGCCCGGCCTACGTTTCCAACCTGTTTGACCTGTTTGTTCATAAATCCAGTTTAACCACGAGGAGGATCAGAACATGGCCGAACCCGCCATTCAAGACCGTGCTGCCGGCGCCATCATGGGCGCCTTTATCGGAGACGCTCTGGGCCTCGGCCCCCACTGGTACTATGACCTGGAGGAGCTTCACCGCGACTACGGCGACTGGATCACAACTTATACCGATCCCAAACCGGGCCGTTACCATGACGGCCTCAAGGCAGGCCAGTTGTCGCAGGCAGGCATTATTCTCAGGCTCATGCTCCGTTCTCTCGTCGAGCGAGGCGGCTATGACGAAGCGGATTTCTGCAGGCGCATGGATGAAGAGCTGTTTCCTTTGCTTGATGGTACTCCAGCGAACGGACCTGGCGGATATACAAGCCAATCCATCCGCAACGCCTGGCGCAAGCGCGTCCAGCAGAAACTGCCCTGGGGACAGACGGGTGGCCATGCCGATACTACCGAAGCCATCGAACGCACGCTCGCCTTAGCCGTCCGCTATGCGACTCAGCCCCACGAGTTGGCGACAGCTATTTCCAATAATACCCGCCTTACCCAGATCGACGATATCGTGCTTTCGATGACGGTTGCTTACGGGGCGGTGCTGAGCCTCCTGGTGCAAGGGCACGAGCTCGACAAAAACCTGTCCGGCAAGCTGATGCAATTGGTGAAGACGGGCGAACTGCCTTTTCATGCGGTAACGCATTCAGATCTGCAACCGCCCCGCCCCGGGGACCCGGACCCGCCCCTCGCCGGGCGGTTCGCATCACCTGACGCCCTGCTGACACCTTCGTATGTTTCCACCGCCGCCACGGACCCGGGAATCCGATAGACCCCCTGGAAAGTGTCACTCGTATACGGCATGCCTTGCGCCATCTATCACCAGCTTCCCGCAGCCTACTACCTGGCTGCCCGCTTCCCTCAGGACTTCGAATCGGCTGTGCTGCACGCCGTGAATGGCGGAGGGCAAAACCAGGCGCGTGCCATTTTGACCGGAGCGCTAGCCGGAGCCCAAACCGGGCTGTCGGGCATCCCCCAGCGCTTCCTCGACGGCCTGGAAGAAGGCGAAACGCTCAGGCAGCTTGCAGTGGACCTGGCCGCGCAAGCAGGCACCCCGTACACCCGCCGGAGAGAGCAAAAAAGCAGTAGCCCGGAAAACGATCGGAGAGGTACGACAGGAGTGTGTGACTCGAATGGCTCCTCTAGAGGGTATAAGCTTTCCCGTTTGCTACACTGGAACAAACAATGCAAGCGTATTATTTTTTTCGTTCGCTTTGGGCTTTGGCTTTGGCGGTGTAGATTCGATTTAAACCATGGAGGAGATAAATCGATGAACTACGTTGATGGATTCGTTGTCGCCGTACCTACGGCCAACCGGGAAATCTACCGGGAGTATCCCCGCAAAGGCTGCCATAGTATTAGCGGGAGTACGGTGCGCTGAATGTCGTCGAGTGCTGGGGTGATGACGTGCCCGAGGGCAAGCTGACGTCCTTTCCGATGGCGGTCAAGTGTCAGGCGGACGAGACGGTGGTGTTTTCGTGGGTGACGTGGCCCTCGCGTCAAGTGCGCGATGAAGCCTGGAAGAAGGTAATGGTCGACCCGCGAATGCAGCCGGAGGCCAACTCAATGCCATTTGACGGCAAGCGTCTGATCTACGGTGGATTCGAGGTGATGGTAGAGGCGTGACATAGCCGTTTGTAGTTTGTATTAGCGCTCTCTGCTACTTTAGGAACGACAATATAACAGTGATAAGTATCGTTCAACCATCTCCGTAATTAGCCGCAAGGTGCAGTAGAATCCTCGCATGGCTGGGTGTTTCTGGAAGTATCAAAGGCACTCTTCTGTCGAGCCAATCCGCTTGCAGCTTCGCTCACGCTCGGCTAGTCCTGTGTTGCAATAGAGTCGGTAGCCCCGCGCTTTAGTACCGTATCCCGCGCTTCCGGCAGCAGCTCGGGATAATCCCGGCTATAGTGCAGACCACGGCTCTCATGCCGCAGCATGGCGCTTTGCACGATAAGATCGGCGGTATCCACCAGATTGCGTAGTTCCAGCAGATCGCTGGTTACGCGAAAATTGGCGTAATACTCGTTGATTTCTTCGTGTAGAAGGCCGATTCGGTTCTGTGCGCGTTGCAGTCGCTTGGTAGTCCGGACGATGCCAACGTAGCTCCACATGAAACGCCGCAATTCGTCCCAGTTGTGCGAGATGACGATCTCCTCATCCGCATTGGTAACACGGCTTTCGTCCCATTGCGGCAACTCAACGGCGGGCGCTGGCGTCTGCCCGATAATATCATTGGCTGCCGCCTGACCGAACACCAGGCACTCCAGCAGGGAGTTGCTTGCCAACCGATTGGCGCCATGCAGACCGGTATGGGCAGTTTCGCCGATCGCATAAAGATTATCCATGTCGGTTTTGCCCTTCCGGTCGGTGAAGACGCCACCACAGGTGTAGTGAGCGGCGGGCACAACGGGAATCGGTTGCGCGGTGATATCGATGCCGAATTCCAGGCAGCGCTTATAAATGTTGGGAAAGTGCTCTTTCAGGAATTTGGCCGGCTTGTGGGATATATCGAGATAAACGCAATCGAGTCCGCGTTTTTTCATTTCGAAATCGATTGCACGGGCGACAATATCCCGCGGCGCGAGCTCCGCGCGTTGATCGTGCCAGGGCATGAACCGCGAGCCATCGGGAAGCTTCAGCAAACCGCCTTCGCCACGTACCGCCTCGCTGATGAGAAATGATTTGGCATGAGGGTGATAAAGGCAGGTGGGGTGGAACTGGATAAATTCCATATTGGCTACGCGGCAGCCTGCGCGCCAACCCATGGCGATGCCATCGCCGGTAGCGGTGTCGGGATTGGTGGTGTAGAGATAAACCTTGCCGGCACCGCCGGTCGCCAGTACCGTGTTATTGGCGCCGATGGTGTAGACCTGTGCCGGCTGCGCTGTCCAGCACATAGGCGCCATAGCAGCGGTTGCCGTTATTGATCCGCGCGGCCCAGTTTCGCGCTGGTAATGAGATCGATCGCGACATGGTGCTCAAGCACGGTGATATTTGGATGGGTACGCGCCTTCTCGATCAGGGTCAGCTGCACGGCCTGCCCCGTTGCATCCGCCGCGTGGATCACGCGCCGTACGCTGTGACCGCCCTCCCGGGTCAAATGATACCCGGTCCCGCTGCCCTGGTTTCGAGTGAACGGAACGCCCTGGCTGATGAGCCACTGGACGGCCCGGGGTCCTTCTTCCACCACGTATCGCGTAACGGCTTCGTTACAGAGACCCGCGCCTGCGATGAGCGTGTCCCTTATGTGGGCTTCGGGCGAATCTTCCTCCGACAAAACCGCGGCAATCCCCCCTGCGCCCACCCGCTGGCGCCGTCCAGTAGCGCACGTTTGGTAATGAGGCCTACCTTGTTGGTTTGCGCCAGATTCAGCGCAAGGGTGAGGCCGGCCAGACCGCTGCCGATGATCAGAGTGTCGAAATTGAGCTGTGGCAATTGAGCAATTGAGTATTCTTGTTTTAATTCCAATGAATGCAATAATAACAGACCTGCTGCCGGTCTTTATACGCATTATGCCATTATGCTTTGCGCGCATGGGCAGCGAAACACTGGGTCGAAACGGTTAGCGATGGGTAAAGGAAGCACAACTCCGTTATTCCGCTTATTTCAACCTCACTAAACCCCATACTCGCTCAAGCCAATCCTTTCCGATATTATTCATTAGAAAAGATGGCTGCGATCACTCCAACATCCTACCAGTTTCACGTATCGACGGACGGGGAGGTATGGAACGCTATAGCGAATGTTGAAAAGGACGCACCCGACTTAAGATTATTTTATATGGCAGCGTATGGTTGCGTAGTTCCCTGCTGATTTGCAGTGTGCTGTGATGAATTGCATACCGGATTTCAAGCGTATTTCTGATCTCGTCCATGAATATGTCTCCAGGATAACCCTCAGGCATTACCAGGTGAACGGTTAATGCGCTTTCTGTCGTGCTGAGGCCCCAGACGTGCAAATCGTGTACATCCGTTACACCGGGTTGGCACCGAAGATAGGCATCAATAGCCGCGATATCGATGTGCGCCGGTACTGCGCTTAATATCAACTGCACTGAATCACGAAACAGGCCCCAGGTACTATAGATAACCACGATGATGATGATCAGGCTGATGACGGGATCGAGCCAGAACCAATCCGTTAAAATTATCGCTATACCTGAAACCACTACGCCTGCGGAAACCGCAGCATCCGCCGCCATGTGCAGGACGCACCCCGGATATTCAGATCGTCCTTGCTTCCCTTCAAGAATAGCCACGCGGATAAACCGTTGACGATAACACCCGCGGTTGCGACCAGAGTGAGGGTCAGGCCTGATATGACGGGAGGTTGCGAGAAGCGGTGAACGGCTCCCAGGCAATCGCACCGCAGGCAACAAGAAGCAGCGTGGCATTAACCAGCGCAGCCAGAATGGAAGTACTGCGCAATCCATAAGTGTAGCGTTCGCTGGCCGCTTTACGCGACAGAATGGCAGCGCCCCAGGCGAGTACAAGGCCGAGCACATCCGATAAATTGTGACCTGCATCAGCCACGAGAGCCGTGGAGTTGGCGGCAAAGCCATAGCCGAACTCAACCACTACGAACGGTATATTTAAAACGATGGCAATCGCAAAAATGCGTCCGTTGTCATGCCGGTTCGCGTGCTGATGACCGCCACGCCCAACCGGTGAAGGGGTCCGGAAGAAGCATGCTCATGCTTGTGGTCGGAGGCATTTCCCATTATGCTCCGCTTGGATGAGAAGGATATATCGGCATATCGCCGGGTCAGCATTAATACCACCCGACCTGATATTACTCCCATCCGATATGCGCCGGGCTTACTCATGAAGCGTTGATCGAAACAGGTTGGGCCTCCAGATGACCGATTAAGTGAAACTCACGCAAATGTGCACGCTCGCTGCCCCTTCCCCCGATTTTCAAACCCAGATAATTCATTAGGACGCGAGATGATGGCGAGACAGGTTGTGAGACAGTTTTGCCGGTTGAGAGAAGTCCATAGCTTGGTTTATGGACGCCGAGCAAGCGGCGAAAATGGCCGCAAACTGACCGCCAGCACTTGCGTAGGCTCGCAGAGCCGCCTAATGAATTATCTGGGTTAATAGCAAAGGCTATGTCTGCTATCGTACAGAACGCGCCGCGCCGCGCGTGCATATTATCTTCTTACACCTGATTTTGCCCTGCCACATGGAAGCCGATCGACGAACAAAAAAAGGAGACCTCTCACCATGCCCACAGATAATAGTCAAGACATGCAAGCATGCATCAACGCGTGCAGTCATTGCCATCAGGTCTGCCTGCAAACCGCCATGAATCATTGCCTTGAATCAGGCGGAAAGCATGTTGAGGCCGAACATTTCCGACTCATGATCAACTGCGCCGAAATATGCCAGACGTCGCTTAATTTCATGCTGAGCGGTTCCAGGCTGAGCAATCATGTCTGTGGTGTCTGCGCCAGAATTTGCGATGCTTGCGCAGAAAGTTGCGAAAAACTGGATGGGATGGAAGAATGCGCCCGCGCCTGCCGCAAATGCGCGGAAAGCTGCCGAAGTATGGCGAGCTAAAATCGCTGACTTCTCGCACCCCCACTCTCACATCGGCAAAATGCCGGATTGAAGCGGCACTGTGAGTAGCAAGTACCCGGGATTGTGCTTGATGCGATGTAAAATGACACGAGTGCAGGATTTGAACCGCGACCTTCGCTTGGTTATGTCGCGTTTTTATGCAGTACCTGGGTAAGAATGAGGGCGCCGATAAAGTGAAACCAGGGCAATCGAGTTCAGCCTTTCCATTCCCTTTGGTTCCTCAATTTAACTTTTGAACTGTTATTGAAATCGTTTCTTATATTGTAAAGCTGTCCGGAATTGCGCCATGAACTCTGCCAATCGAATAACCACATTTTCAGCTGAACTAATTTATATTATGCGTTGTCTGTTCACACAGGTCGCCGATAGTGTGTCTGCGCGTAATACCCAGATGGACCCTTGAACGAGTATACTTGACTGGGCTGCCTCGTAATGCAGCAGCCCAGTCAAGTATAAAAAAACATAAATTCAGGGATTAGGCGGCATGGGTGAGCGGGAAATCGATCAGCAGCTGGTGGAGCGCGCGCAACAAGGAGACATAACATGCGTTCGATCTGCTGGTGGTCAAGTATCAACGCAAACTTGCACGATTGCTATCGCAATTTATCCGTGACTCTGCGGAAGTGGAGGATGTGACCCAGGAAGCCTTTATAAAAGCTTATCGCGCATTACCGTCGTTCCGTGGAGACAGCGCGTTTTATACCTGGTTGTATAGGATTGGTATTAATACGGCAAAAAATTTTTTGGTGGCTCAAGGTCGGCGTGCGCCGACCACCACCGCCGGCTTCGATAACGAAGATGCCGAAGGCTTTGAGGAGGGCAGTCATTTACGGGAGATGAACACGCCGGAAAGCGAACTGACTAGCAAGCAGATTGCACAGACGGTTAATCAGACCCTGGAGGAATTGCCTGAAGAATTGCGTACGGCAATTACGCTAGAGAAATTGAGGGGCTAAGTTATGATGAAATTGCTGTCATCATGAATTGTCCCATCGGTACGGTCCGGTCGCGAATATTTCGTGCCCGGGAAGCTATAGCGGAAAAACTACGGCCCCTGCTGGGGACCGGCAAAGACAAGAGGTGGTAGCATGCAAGATAAAATATCAGCGTTGATGGATGGCGAACTGGATCCTGAAGAGGCAGCGGTTGTCGTCGATCAATTCAGAAAAATGGATGGCTTACGCGAGCAATGGGCGCTTTATCATCTGATCAGCGATTCGCTGGGGCAATCCGATGTGAAACCTTTCGATATCACACGTCGCGTCGGCGCAAGGTTGGCTGACGAACCGGATATACGGGCGGTGCTCGCACCGCGCTCGTCGATGAAACATAGGCCGATCGCCTACGCTGCCGCTGCCTCGATCGCGGCAGTGGCAGTCGCAGGATGGATGAGCCTGCAAACGATGCAACCTCCAGAGGTGGCACGGCAAAATCTGGCGGAGAACAATCCAGTTCCTGCAACTGCTATTCCTGCGGTTCCGGTTGTGGTGTCGGCTCCCGCGCAAATTAACGATTACCTTGCGCACCGGGAATTTTCGCCAGTACCTGGGGCATGGCGTAGCACCTTATATGCGTACGGTCCGCGGAATCGCACCAAAATTTTGCCAGATGACACGGATCGCGCTGGCTACCCTATTGCTGTTATGCGCCAACGTTCAACCTGTATTTGCGCAACATCCGTCCAGTTCCTCCCAAGAGGCATTAAACTGGCTGCAAAAGATCGCTGCCGCGCCTCGCCAGTATAACTATGTCGGCACTTTCATTTATTCATCCGGCGACCACATCGAGACCTCTCGCATCATCCATTTCGTGAATGAGGACGGCGAGCAGGAAAGAAGCGAAGTGCTGGATGGCGCACCCCGGGAAATCATCCGTAACAATGATGAGATGAGGTGCTATCTGCCGGAAAGCAAGACCGTTGTCACAGAAAAGCGCTGGCTTCGGAAAGTTTTTCCCGCACTGCTGCCTCAGCCCCTGAATAATCTGGATGAGAGCTATATTGTCAAAAAAGGTGGGCAGGAACGCGTCAGCGATTACCTTTCCAGGTAATCGAACTGGAACCCAGGGACGACAAGCGCTATGGCCAGAAACTATGGGTGGATATCCATACCGGTCTGCTACTTAAGGCTGCGGTAATGGATAAGGACCGCGTCGTCGAGCAGTTTGTTTTTACGGCATTGAAAATTGGCGGCAATATAGATAAAGAACTATTGAAATCCAAATATGCGGGCAAAGCTGCCGAGTGGCGCACCACCAATCTCGTATCGTCCACGGTGGGTCGCGGCAAACTCGGCTGGCAGATTAAAGATTCTCCTCCGGGATTCAAAAAGATCATCGAAATGAAGCGTCATCTCTCAGGAAAACCCGCGCCCGTGGGGCATATCGCACTGTCGGATGGTCTTGCCGCGGTATCGGTGTTCATCGAACCGGTTTCCAAGGATTCTCCCCCGCCTAATGACGGGCTTTATCACAGCCGTGGTGCAATCAATATCTATAGCCGCACGGTGGCGGACAATGTCATAACAACGGTAGGCGAAGTTCCGCCGGCTACCGTCATGCAAATCGGAAACTCGGTAAGCAGGAAGGCCGATTAGAAGCGGAGATGGAATCTCGATACCGCTTGAGTTGTATTTCTGACGCACGCTGATAACGAACCACAAACTGGAAAAATGTGCTCCGAGGTCCTCGCCCAGGTTGCCTGTCATCAAGCCCGGGTATGGATAACAGCTGTGGTGAGTAAAAATGCCCCGCCTATACCGTTTGATTCCCGAGCCTGTTACGAAACCGTTTCTGGCGCGCCGACTGAAAAGTTCGGTATGATAGTCTTGCAGAAGCTCAGCTATTATCTCGAACAGATGGTTTATTCGCTTTTATCCTATGGAAGACAGAGAATGATACGCAAATTTATTCTGATGACGCTGATTGGATTGTCAACTTCCGTTTTCGCACAGACCCGGGAATTACCCGATTTTACCGGTCTCGTTGAAAAAGAAGGCCCTTCCGTGGTGAATATCAGCACGGTGCAAGCGCCCAGCATGGTCTCCAATCGGGATTTTCAGGGAATGCCTAATATTCCCGAGGATGACCCATTTTTTGAATTTTTCCGCCGGCACATGCAGCCCTATGGCGCACCCAGGGATTTCGAATCGAAATCGCTCGGTTCGGGCTTCATCATCAGTTCCGATGGCTATATCCTGACCAATGCGCACCTGGTGGATTCTGCCGATGAAATTACGGTAAAGCTTACCGACAAGCGCGAATTTCGCGCCAAGCTGATCGGCGCCGACCGGAAAACCGATATCGCGCTTCTCAAAATCGAAGCCAGCGGCTTGCCGAAGGTAACTCAAGGCGATCCGGGTAAATTGAAAGTCGGCGAATGGGTAGTGGCGATCGGCTCGCCCTTCGGCTTTGAAAACAGCGTGACCGCCGGTATTGTCAGCGCCAAGGGTCGCTCCTTGGCACAGGAAAATTTCGTACCTTTCATTCAAACGGATGTGGCGATCAATCCCGGCAATTCGGGTGGGCCATTATTCAACATGAATGGTGAAGTAGTGGGTATCAACTCCCAGATTTACAGCCGTACCGGCGGCTTCATGGGCTTGTCATTTGCCATTCCCATCGACGTAGCCACGAATATTTCAAACCAGTTGATCGCTACAGGCAAGGTGAGCCGTGGCCGGATTGGCGTACTGATCCAGGAAGTGACCAAAGAACTCGCGGAATCCTTCGGATTGCCGAAACCTGACGGCGCGCTCGTCGCTTCGGTACAAAAGGGCGGACCCGCAGAGAAAGCCGGTATGGAAGCGAGAGACGTCATTTTGAAGTTTGACGGCAAACCCGTGACCGCTGCGGGCGATTTACCGCGCATTGTAGGCGCCACCAAGCCTGGGACGAAGGTACCGGTGGTAGTTTGGCGTAACGGCGCCACCAAAGAAATGACGGTGACGGTAGACGAAACGCCGCCAGATGAGAAACCGGTGGGCCGGGGCGGTAAACGGGGTAAAGCGCCGGATACATCCAATCGTATCGGGCTCAGCTTGAGCGAACTCAGCGCAGACCAGAAGAAACAACTGGAAGTGGACAACGGTCTGCTGGTGGAAGACATGGTGCCAGGCATCGCCAGTCACGCCGGCGTTCGTCCCGGCGATGTGATTCTCAGCATTAATAATCAGGATGTTACCACTGTTGAGCAATTCAATCAGTTGCTCAACAAAACCGGCAAAGGACGTAACATCGCACTCCTGGTCAGGCGTGGCGATACCGCAACTTTCATTACGATGAAGCTCAATGGCAACGACAGCAAATAACCCGGCCGCTTCCGGTACCCATCGCGATCCATTTGGGCTGGTGGTATATAGCCGGGAGAATTGCCATCTCTGCCAGGATATGATCGCCGCCCTGCGCGAATTGCAAGTGCAGCTTTCTTTTCATCTTGAAGTGGTGGATGTGGATAGTGATGAAGCGCTACGGTCGCGTTTCGGCTTGAAGGTTCCGGTACTGGTAGCGGAGGGGGAGGAAATTTGTCACTATCACCTCGATCCTGTTGCGCTTGATGCTTATTTCGCCAAAATTCGCTAGCAGTCTGTCGGACTTGAAGAATCGCAGCGAAAAAGACGGCGAAATATGAACCGGCCAGATGCTTTTGCAGCCGATTTCCTTTAAGCCCGACAGGCTGCTAGAATGCGTATTCTTGAATAACCGGGGTTGCCCGGTCCTCGCAAGACGTGCGAGGATCGATACCATACATTTTCAAGAGGGCACAGTAGTGCCCTTTTTAGTTGTTTATAATCCCGCCATTCCGATCATCATCCTCTTTGATTCCATCCCCGACTCCCCGACCGCTGATGCAGCACATTCGTAATTTTTCCATCATTGCCCATATCGACCACGGTAAATCCACCCTCGCCGATCGCATCATTCATTTGTGCGGCGGCCTGTCGGACCGTGAAATGGAGCAGCAGGTACTGGATTCCATGGACCTGGAGCGCGAGCGCGGGATTACGATCAAGGCGCAGACGGCCGCGCTGGAGTACAAATCGCGTGACGGTACTCATTATCTTCTGAACCTGATCGATACACCGGGGCACGTCGATTTTTCTTACGAAGTATCGCGGTCGCTAGCAGCCTGTGAAGGCGCGCTACTGGTCGTGGATGCTTCGCAAGGCGTAGAAGCCCAGACCGTTGCAAATTGCTACACCGCCATTGAGCAGGGGGTGGAAGTCGTGCCGGTACTGAACAAGATCGATCTACCTGCAGCCGAGCCAGCGCGTGTCATTGAAGAGATAGAGGATATTATCGGCATCGACGCGCAGGATGCGCTGCATTGCAGCGCCAAGACGGGAGAGGGCGTACTGGATATCCTCGAAGCGGTTATTGCACGTATCCCGCCGCCCAAAGGTGATCCTGCTGCGCCGCTGAAGGCTTTGATCATTGATTCGTGGTTCGATAACTACGTTGGCGTAGTGATGCTGGTGCGGGTATTGGATGGGATACTCAAACCCAGAGACAGGATATTGCTGATGGCCAGCAAGACTGTCCATCTATGCGAGCAGGTCGGTGTATTCACGCCCAAGTCAAAAAACCGGGAATCTCTCGGTGCGGGCGAGGTCGGCTTTATTATTTCCGGCATCAAGGAATTGAAATCGGCCAAGGTGGGCGACACGGTAACTTTGGCGGAACGTCCGGCCAGCCAGCCGCTGCTTGGCTTCAAGGAGATAAAACCCCAGGTATTTGCCGGCCTTTATCCGGTGGAATCGAACCAGTACGAGGCTTTACGCGACGCATTGGAAAAATTGAAGCTTAATGACTCATCGTTACAGTATGAGCCAGAAACATCGCAAGCCCTGGGTTTTGGTTTCCGCTGCGGTTTTCTCGGCCTACTGCATCTCGATATCGTGCAAGAGAGGCTGGAACGGGAATACGGCATGGATCTCATTACCACCGCCCCGACAGTCGTATATCAGATAATGATGCGCGACGGCTCCGATAACTGAAATCGAGAATCCGTCAAGACTGCCTGATCTGTCGAAAATAGAGGAAATCCGCGAGCCGATCATTACTGCTACCATCCTCGTTCCACAAGAATATGTGGGTGCGGTCATTACGCTTTGCATCAACAAGCGCGGAACACAGAAAAACATGCAATACATGGGCAGGCAAGTAATGCTTACCTACGAAATGCCGCTGAATGAAGTAGTGATGGATTTTTTCGATAAGTTAAAATCCACAAGCCGCGGGTATGCCTCGCTGGATTACGAGTTCAAGGAATTTCGAGCTTCCGATCTGGTCAAGCTGGACATTCTCATTAACGGCGAAAAGGTGGATGCACTGTCACTGATTGTGCATCGCGCCAACAGCCAGTACCGGGGACGGGAACTCGCGCAGAAAATGCGCGAATTGATTCCTCGGCAAATGTTCGATATTGCGGTACAAGCCGCCATCGGCGCGCATATCATCGCGAGAGAAAGTATCAAGGCGTTGCGCAAGAACGTGCTTGCCAAGTGCTATGGCGGAGACATCAGCCGCAAACGCAAGCTGCTCGAAAAACAGAAGGCCGGAAAAAAACGAATGAAGCAGGTCGGGAATGTCGAGATTCCCCAGGAAGCCTTTCTGGCTATTCTGCAAGTGGGCGACAAATAGCAAACGATGGGCATCCGTATTGAAAAGGCCTGTATACGCCAGCCAGAGCAGTTTTGCCTTCAATACGGCGCCAAATACTATCACTCGGGGACGCGGAATGAACTTTCCTCTCATCATGCTGATACTGCTGATAGCAACCGGCGGTATCTCATTGCTCGATCGCTTCGCGCTGCGACGCCACCGCGCGCCGGAAGCGCAGGGGCCTTGGTGGGTGGAGTATCCCAAAAGCTTTTTTCCCGTGATCCTGGTCGTCTTTTGTCTACGATCGTTTCTGGTGGAGCCTTTCAAAATCCCATCCGGCTCGATGATTCCGACCCTGTTGGTAGGGGATTTCATACTGGTGAACAAATATACTTATGGCATTCGGTTGCCAGTCATCAACCTCAAGATATTGGACGTGAAAGAGCCCAACGGGCGAAGTAATGGTGTTCCGCTACCCGGAGAACCCCTCGATGGATTACATCAAACGCATCATCGGGGTTCCGGGCGATACCGTCACCTATCGCCACAAGAGGCTTGCTGTAAATGATATTCCAGTTAAAACGCAGCCGGACGGGGAATATACTTATGTGGAATCCGGCCTGAATTACGTTTACAGCCGTCGGTTTGGCGAATCGGTGGGAGATCACAGCTATAAGATTCTCATCAATTCAGAAGTTCCCGCCATACAGCTTGCCGGCGTGCGTCCGTTCCCCCACCATGAGAATTGCAGCTACAATGACAATGGTTTTACCTGCAAGGTGCCTGAAGGCAATTACTTCACCATGGGCGACAACCGGGACAGCAGCAGCGATAGCCGGTACTGGGGATTTGTTCCGGAGCGCAATATTGTCGGCAAGGCATTCATGATCTGGTGGAATTTCAATGATCTCAAGCGAATCGGGTTATCGATTGACTAGCCGGGGCCAAGGTAAATTCACGGCGATGGAACTAGCAGATTTGTGCTCAAATCCATAACGATAATGGAGCCCAGTCGGTCAGCTGCGGCCCATGTGGATCAAGCGTGATGTGCGGTCAGGAATTGATACAACTTGCCAGGATATGAACAGTGATGCACTTTGCCGGAAAATCGGCTACATCTTTAACCGGCCTGAACTGCTGCGTCAGGCGCTGACCCACCGCAGCCATAGCCTTCCGCACAATGAGCGCCTCGAATTTCTCGGCGATAGCGTACTCAACTGTGCCATCGCAGGATTGATATTCAGGCATTTTCCGGATCTTACGGAAGGTAATTTATCGCGAGTCCGGGCCAACCTGGTCAATCAGCAAGCGCTGGCCGAGCGAGCCCAGACGCTTGAATTGGGAAAGCTGATCAGATTTGGCGATGGAGAACTCAAAAGTGGCGGAGAGCGGCGCCCTTCTATTCTCGCCGACACATTGGAGGCGATACTCGGCGCGATATACCTCGACGGAGGTTTTGCCGCAAGCCGAGAAGGTCATCACAGCGCTTTTCGCTCCCATACTGAAAGGACTGGATGCGCAAACGCTGGGCAAAGACCCTAAAACGCTTCTGCAGGAATATCTTCAGGGCCTCAGGCTGGCGCTGCCGCAGTATTCTGTTATCGCTACGACCGGCGAAGCTCACCAGCAGCAATTCAAAGTGGAATGCATGATTGTAAAACCTGATATTCGCACTGTGGGAGAAGGTGCCTCCAGGCGGAGCGCGGAGCAGGAAGCAGCGAAACAAGCCTATGAGCAGCTTCATTCGCGCCGTTAAGCAAACTGCGGATGGGGCAGAAATTTCCCTTTATGTTTTTTTGCGCTGCACGCTCGCCCCTTACCGGCTTTCCATTTCCCGTTTAACCATTTCCCGCATGAATATCGACCTTCGACCATACTACCGATCCCAACCATAGCAGTGGCTATGTCGCTATCGTGGGACGCCCCAACGTCGGCAAGTCGACGCTGTTGAATAGCCTCGTCGGGCAAAAGATCAGTATCACATCAAGAAAATCACAAACCACGCGCCATCGCATCAACGGCATTCTTACCGACGCACGGTCCCAGTTTATTTTTGTCGATACTCCCGGTTTTCAGACACGGCATACGAATCGTCTGAATAGCGCAATGAATCGTATCGTTACCCAAAGCCTGCGCGATGTGGATGCGGTGATATTCGTTATTGAGGCGATGCGTTTTGATGACCGCGACAAAATGGTGGTCAAGCTCCTGCCTGAAGACCGGCCGGTGATCCTTGCTGTCAACAAGGTAGACCGATTGATCGACAAATCGCAGATGCTCCCCTTTCTCGAAAAAATGGCAAAGGAGTTTCCTTTCGCCGCAATCGTTCCGGTAAGTGCTGAGCGAGGAACACAGCTATCGGCACTGATAGACACGGTTCGACCGTATTTGCCGCAAAACCCGCCATTGTTCAGCGAAGATGAGGCAACTGACCGCGATGAAAGATTCATCGCCGCCGAGCTGGTTCGTGAAAAATTGTTCAGGCTGCTGGGTGAGGAAATTCCTTATTCAACCAGCGTCGTCATCGATCAATTCAAGATGGAGGGAGAACTGCGCAAAATTGACGCCTCCATCATAGTGGACAAGGCCAATCAGAAAGCGATCATCATTGGAAAGGGCGGGGAAAAGCTCAAGCTGATCGGCACCACCGCGCGCAAGGATATGGAGGAAAATTTCGGTGGTAAAGTATTCTCAAGATCTGGGTAAAAGTTAAAAGTGGCTGGGCTGACGACGCGCGGGTTTTGAAAACCCTGGGGTATGCGTAAACCCGGTTGACGAATAATGATCGCGGATAAACAGCGTCAGGACGCCCAGGCCGCATTCGTGCTGCATACTTACCCGTACCTTGAAACCAGCCTTCTGGTGGAAGCCTTCACGCGCAATTTCGGACGTGTGCCGTTGGTGGCAAAGGGAGCCAAGCGTCCTAAATCCGCCTTTAGAGGTCTATTACGGGCTTTTCAGCCGCTGCAGCTCAGTTGGGGTGGAAAAACGGAACTCGCACGCTGCACAAAGCCGAATGGCAAGCGGGCCAGATGCCGCTGCAGGGGACAGGCCTGATCTGCGGTTTTTACCTCAATGAGTTGCTGGTGCGCCTGTTGCACCGTAACGATCCGCATGAACAGCTATTCATATATTACCAGGAGGCACTGTCGGCGCTGAGCAACGGGAACCATTACATTCCCATACTGCGGCGCTTTGAACAGCGCCTGCTGCAAGAACTCGGGTATGCCCTGACACTTGATCACGACGCCGCCTCCGGCAATCCCATCGATGCGAATAAAGATTACTGCTATGAAATCGAGCGCGGACCAGTACCGTCGAATGGGTATAGCTGCGATCAGGGTTTGCAATTGGGCGGTAAAACGCTTCTGGACATGGAGCAGGGCGATTATTCCGACACGGTGACACGGCAACAAAGCAAGGCACTGATGCGCTATATACTCAATCACTATCTCGGCGATAAACCGCTCCATACGCGCCAATTGCTGAAAGACCTTCAACAACTATGATTTACTTGGATAATCTCCCCTGCTTGCGCCAACTCAACGCATGTGAACGCTTGAAACCAGCAAGCCGGAGCGCTCCATACAGGAAAGCCTAATGATCAACTTGAAGCGGGAAAAAATAGATGCAACCGAATATCGAGGCATTTCTTGATCCAGCGACTTGGACGCTTAGCTATATTGTCTTTGACGAGCCTGGTGGAACCTGCGCAATCATCGATCCTGTACTGGATTACGATCACAAGTCGGGCAGAACGAGTACTTTATCCGCAGACAACCTGATTGCGTTCGTGGAAAACCAGCGACTACAGTGAAGTGGATTCTCGAGACGCATGTGCACGCCGATCATCTGACTTCAGCACATTATCTGAAGAATCAACTGGGCGGAAAAACCGGCATCGGGCGTGAGGTGCCAAAAGTGCAACGGATCTTCAAGGAAATATTCAACCTTGGGCCGGAATTCATCCCGGATGGCCGCCACTTTGATCATCTTCTGGGAATGACGAGACCTTCGAAATCGGTAAATTGAGTGCAAAGGCAATTTCGACCCCTGGCTATACGCCTGCCGACTTGTCTTATCAGTTCGGCGACGTTATCTTTATTGGCGATACGCTTTTTATGCCCATCTCGGCACGGCACGCGCCGATTTCCCTGGAGATCGTTCTGGGATACGGGTATTCTGCTTTGCGTCGTGAACCTTGGCATGAGCTTTGGCTTTGCGTCATGGTTGCGTATCGTCCAGATTGCAGCCATACCGTTTGTCTTTATTTCTGTCACGACGGCGGCTTATTTCGGCATCCCTCAGTGAACTGAACAATCAGGTCGCCGGGCTCATCAATTTCGCGCGCAATATCGGCGGCTCGATCCTGATATCGCTGACCAATGCATTCGTGGTTGAGAGCACGGCTTTTCATCAAGCGAATTTCCTCCATTCGCTGAGTCCCGGGAATCCTGCGTATCATCAGCGATTGCAGGCGCTTACCGGCGCACTTACCGGCCACCTTGGACCATCCAATGCGCAAAACGGGGCGGCCGCCGCATCTACAGCCTTCTGCAGGCCCAGACCGCGGCGCAGGCATATGTAGATGTGTATTTTGCACTCGCCGCGGCGTCCGCGTTGATGGTGCTCTTGACCTTTCTGCTCGACAAAAATGATCCAAGGGCCGGCGGCAAGACCGAGATCGCCGTCCACTAGCCGGCAAATCTGCCTGTGCCCACGAAAGCCCTCTATGTTATTCTTAGGGCAGACACTTAGAGAGTGGATTCGATAAAGAGCATAGAGAGGTAAGCGTGCTGGCAACAGAAAAGAAGACAGAGGTGATCTCCCGCTTCCGGGCGCACGATTCGGATACGGGAAGTCCCGAGGTGCAGATCGCGATTCTTAGCGAACGGATCGGCGAACTGACCGAACATTTCAAGACCCACAAGAAGGACCATGCATCGCGCCGTGGTCTGTTGATGCTGGTAAGCAAACGGCGTCGTCTTCT